>DATNMI010000186.1:0-4283 GCA_035602375.1 Nitrospiria bacterium
GACTCTGTTTTTCATCCACTCTATCGCAAGCCTAGCGCGACCGAGAGTTCCGTCTTCTTGTTTGGATAGATCGTGACATCTTCTGTTTTAACGGGGAGGCCTTCGTGCCACAGCGTGATCGAATAGTTGCCGGGAGGAATATCGGAAATCTTGAAATCGCCCTTCTGGTCGGTCACCGCGAAATAGGGATTGTCTATAATAACCACCCATCCCTCCATGAATGTGTGGACATCGCACTGGAGATGAATGATTCCAGGTTGCGGGATTATTTTCTTGATTTCTTTCCTGATCGGAGGGAGTACGACATTGATGAGAGTTGCGTCGTCCATTTTCAAATGTGTATTGTGGAGGATCGGATCTTTATTGGTGATATCATAGGAATCGCCTGCCATTCCGGCCTGGACATGAGGCGCAAAGCGGCAATGCGAATTTTGAATTCGCAGGATTGATGGGGCCCGTTTTTTCCCCTGGGTAATCCCGCTGATGCTCACGACGACATTTTGAAGGCCATGGTTTTCAGGTGAAACCAGGTACGTTTCATCTTCGATGGAGTCTCCGCAGTAATCCTGATTCAGTTTTGTCTGGTGGATTTCGTTCTTCGGAGGGGCTCCCTTGAAGCGGATCTTGCCGTAAAGAAGCCCGCCATCTTTCACGTCGACGCTCTCATAGGAAAAGAGGTCGACAGGATTCGCCAGAAGCAGCAATATCGCTATTCCGGGGAAGAGAAGCAACCTTCTCATCCAGGTTGACGCGATGACTATCCGAAAAGAGGAATACACGCCCGGCTCCTGATGATGAAGTGTTTAAAGCGGATTAAAACGGTTAATTGTGGCCCTTTCGGGCTAAATAATCAAGTGCCGTTCGGGGGCGTGTCGATGTCGATGAGGAATCGCCTGAAGTGGTTGAAGTTCTCTTCAGAGAAGGAGCCGTCAATGGCCTTTAACCCCCCTCTTAATTTCACGTCGACCTTTTTCGCTTCAGCGATCTTCTTGATCAGTTTGATTGGGACCCTGTATTCCGCGGTTTCATAAACGGAGTCCGAGAAGTCCTTTCTGAATACCTTACCGTAGGGCGAAAATCCCTTTTTCTTTCCGTCTATGATTAAAACGAGCGATTTTCTACTTCCGATAGAAAGAGATAAGGGCGCCTCATAAACAATCGTAATAAAAAAAAGAGGTTTTTTCTTCTTTTTAGCTTTTACAACTTTTGACAAATTCAGTTGAAACTCCGGGGCGAGCTGATTTCCCTCGGCAATGAATATTTCAGTCTTATCGGTCTCATTGGTATTATGCTTGAAGGTGTATTCCGCATGAGCGGTCAGAACAGCTAAACAGACAAGGGTGATTGAATAAAGAAATATCTTGTTCATTGCGGGTTCCTTATTTATTGTTTACATGATTAAAAACGATCCCTATCAATCATATTCGATGTCAGGATTTTGTCAATCCCTGCTTTGAGTAGCCGCTTTCGTTTACGAAGCCAACCATGTTAAACTGCGCCCATGTTTATCGCGGTTGGTCACAGACGCGGCGTTATGTAAACAGGAGTCGGGAATGAATGAGAGGGAGGAGAGGGTTTGGAAAGCGCTTCGCGAAGTGCAAGATCCGGAACTGGGCGTGAATGTGGTCGATCTGGGCCTTGTTTACGGTCTTGAAATTCTTGGCGCGTCCGTTTCGATCACGATGACCATGACCAGTCCGGCCTGCCCCCTGAACGCATTCTTTACCGAATCTATTGCGACCCTGATTAAAACGAACATGCCGGAATTAAAATCCGTGGATGTGCGATTCGTGTGGGATCCCCCCTGGAGCCCTCAAAAAATGTCTGAAGAAGCCCGGCGGCAACTGGGCTGGAAAAAATAAGAAGAAAAAATCAATGGTCATCCGTCCTGTTTACAGACTTCCAATACTGGCCGTTGCCATGATGACGCTGTTGGCCGCCCTATGGGGCGGTCTCGGTCGTCTTGGATTTCAACCGGCTCAGTTCTATTCTCCACCTGTCGTTTTTCATGGCCCTCTCATGATTTCAGGGTTCCTCGGAACCCTCATTGGCCTGGAAAGAGCGGTAGCACTCAACAGAGGCTGGCCATACTTCGGCCCTCTGCTCAGCGGCTCAGGAGCGCTCTGCCTGATCGCGGGTTTGCCAAATCCATCAGGCCCGATCCTGATCGCTGCGGCAAGCCTCGTCCTGGTGATGGCCTTCGGATCGATGCTTCTGGACCATCCATCTCTCTTCTTGAGTACGATGGGGCTGGGAGCCGCAGCATGGTTGACGGGAAATATCTTCTGGCTTCTGGGATTTCCTGTTTCTCAGGTTGTTTATTTCTGGGCCGGGTTTCTTGTTCTGACAATCGTGGGGGAGCGCCTGGAACTGGCGCGGATGGGAAATCTGGACCCGTTCGGAAAATGGACCTTTCTGGCCAGCGCCGGGCTATTTTCCGCGGGATTGCTCTTTTCTCTTAAAGATTTTGAAACAGGCCTCCGATTTTCGGGAGCGGGCATGATTTTTCTTTCCGCCTGGTTACTTAAAAACGACATTGCCCGGCGGACGGTCCGGCAAAAGGGCCTGCCGCGTTTTATCGCGATTTGTCTTCTTTTCGGGCATTTCTGGCTGGGCGTCAGCGGGCTGTCGGTGTTTTTCCTGGGAAGCGCTTCGACAGGACTGCTCTATGACGCGGCTCTCCATTCCCTCTTTCTTGGGTTTGTATTCAGCATGATTTTTGCCCACGCGCCGATTATCTTTCCGGCGATTACAGGTTTCGCGGTTCCTTTCCGGTCCAGATTCTATATTCATCTTGTTCTTCTTCACCTCTCCCTGATCCTCAGAACAGGAAGCGATTGGATGGGCTGGATGCAAGGACGTTCTTTTGCCGGTATATTGAACGTATTCGCGATCCTCCTGTTCGCCGCGAATACGGTGTCTTCCATTTTAGGCGCCCGCAACAGGTCATAGGCAAGGGAGGGCCGGTTGTGTGACCCGGCCCTCCTGCGCATGAGTTTACAAATGTTTTTTCAGGATTTCATTGTCGACGATCTTCGGGTTGGTGGGCGCCAGTTCCTTTGCTTTTTTGAATTGTTCGGTGGCTTCGCCATGTTTTCCCATTGCGTCAAGGCTTAAACCTAAATTAAAGTGAGCCTCGGCCAGATTAGGATCGAGTTTGATCGCGTCCTGAAAGAATCCCGCGGCGGTATCCCAATGTTCCTGTTTGAGATGGCTGAGCCCCTCGTCATTCTTCATGGCGGCCTCCTTGTTGGCCCCTTGGGCGGGAGCCTCCAGAGCCATGCCGACCGCGGGGCTCTTGACCGGCCCTCCCGAACCTCCGTAACAGGAGAAAAGAAAAAGCGTGATTATTAACAAAGCAGGGAAATAGATCGTTTCTTTTTTCATTTCTGACCCCCTTTTTTATTGGATTCCGACAATTTAAAATAAGCCTTATTCGATTTGAACTCAAGGAATTTAAAATGGGGCCTTCCCCCGAACGCAATGCGCCTAAAATAATTCTTTTCCGTTGATTGCCAGACCGGTATAATCCGGAAGAATATAATCATCCGTTTGGATTGATCTTTTCCTATGGACAATATCGATAAAACAGCCCTCAAAGTATTTCTGATTTTTATCTTCATGATCCTGTTGGGTGTTTTCGGGTATATGGTTATTGAAGGCTGGTCTTTTATCGATGCGCTCTTCATGACGGTCATTACGATCTCTACCGTCGGTTACAGGGAGGTCAGGCCGCTCTCCCTTCATGGAGAGGTCTTTACTATCTTCTTTATCCTTGTGGGCGTAGGCTCCTTTTTTTATATTATTACCACCCTGGCCGAATATATCCTGTCGGGCCACTTAAAAGGGAATCTGGAGAAGAAACGGATGAAAAATCAGATCGCGAAGTTGAGGAACCATTACATTATTTGCGGATTTGGCCGGGTTGGGCAGGAAGTGGCTAAAGAGTTGAAGCGGGAGGGGGTCAATTTTGTCATCATCGACAATCAGCCCGCGGCGATTCAGAGGTGCGAACAGGTCGGGTACCTCTATATCGAGGGGACCGCTTCCGACGATCAGAGTCTGATTGACGCGGGGGTGATGAACGCCTCCGGCCTTGTCCCCGCGACTGATTCCGACGCCGAGAACGTCTATATCACTTTGAGCGTAAAGAGCATGAGGAAAGATCTCTACGTTGTGGCGAGGGCAAGCACTCAGGAAGCCGGGCAAAAACTTTTAAAGGCTAGCGCCGACCGGGTCATCTCCCCCTATTCCATCGGCGGCAAGAGGATCGCGGGGACCTT
>DATNMI010000218.1:0-2796 GCA_035602375.1 Nitrospiria bacterium
CGGCGGAGTAAGCGCTTGCATGTCCGTCTCCCCAGGAAAGATTAAGGGACTGATTTCCAATTCGTTTGATTTCCACAGGCTGATACATCAGATAAGTATAATGGAAGTTACACGCGGGAGAAAGAGAAAAAGCAGGGGACGCCCCTCATATAAAATCTAATGCCGGTAGTCCTCGGCAGGGGACAGGAGACAGGGTATAGGGGGGTAAGGGTAAAGATGCAGAATTGAAAACAACCGAAGGTCAAAAGGGTTTGGGTTGTTTGTTCCCTACCCCCCTTACCCCCTATACCCTGACACCCCTGCACCCTGACACCTGATCCCGGCTATTCTTTGGATTGAAGAATATACTGGATATGCATCAGATCCTGATCCGATTTTGTGACATACTGGATACCGCACCGGTAGTCCGGATATCCGGTCTCTCTCGGCTCTTTCACCCAGACCACTTCAGCTTCAACGGGGATCACGATCGAATGATAATAAAGGAACATTTCAAGCCGGGTCCCGGTGGATAACGGGGTAGAGGTCGCCAGCATCATACCGCCGCCGCCGAGGGACGTTGTCCTGCCGGCCTCCGGTACCGAATTTCGTCCGGGGGATTTGTATTCGACTCTAAGATCCATATAAGTTCTCGGATACTTTCGAAGACTGGCGACCGGCATTCGACTCTTGGACTTGTCCATATTAAGCTCCTCTATTATTGATGCTGACTGAAATGGGGTTTTAATCGCCTTGAACATCATGTGAATGCGCCATCCATACCCCATAAAGTAAAAGATACCTCATATCATGTTTTTGTCAAATTTCGGCAATATACAGATTACTGTCAGGGTTAAAGACCGTCAGTGGACCGTTAGAGATTTGGTGTTATACTTCCTAAAATATGAAACCGATTTTTTTCATCTTTCTGGCAAGCCTCTTTACCGGAATATTGTGGCCCTCTGGAATCGAAGCGGCCGAACCGCCGGACTGGGTGATTTCCGTCAAACCTCCCATGATCAATGAACTGGCCGTCCGGCGGGCGCCGGTAAAACAGTTACGCATTCTGATTTCCAGACAGGAAAGGAGCTGTCCGGCCCTGCCCGCCCCGTCTCTTTCGCAGAAACGGCATGAGACGGCGCTGGTCCTCAGCGGCGGCATCTCCAAGGGACTCTCCCTGATCGGCGCTCTCAAATATTTTGAAGAGGCCGGCCTCCGGTTTGACGGCATCGCGGGGACCAGCATGGGAGCGCTCATCGGGGCCTACTATTCTGCGGGATATACGGCGGACCAGATCAAGGAAGTCGTCGTGGAAAAGATCGACTGGTCCAACATTTTCACCGATCTGCCGCCGGGCGAATACCTTGACCAGAACCTGCTCGACATCTGGGACTTCGGCGGGAAAAACAATGTCATCCCAAGAGTCAATCCCGAGGGGCTCAAGAGCGGGCAGAACGTCTCGTCCCTCCTGACCCGCTACTTTCTTCCCGCCATGGCGGCGTCCGGAAATTGCTTTGACGAATTGCCCATTCCGCTGGCGGTGACCGCCACGAACTTGACCCGGTTCGAGGAAACAGTCTTCCGGGAAGGAACTTTGTCTGCGGCCCTCAAAGCCAGCATGTCATATCCGGTCATTTTTAACCCGACGTATATCGACGGGGAAAAGTACAGAGACGGAGGAATCGTCGACAATTTTCCCGTCAATACGGCCATACTGGAATTCAAGCCCCGCCTGGTGATCGGCGTGGATGTCACCGACAGGTCTGCCACGACGTTCGACAGCAAACCGCTTTTTCCCTTCCTTTCCGCTTTCCGGATCACCCTTGACGCGTTGGAAGCCCTTTCTGCTCCCATCACGCTGAAATCCAAAAAGGTGTCTCAACTCAATGAAGAATGCCGGCCCTCAATACCTGGATCCGTTGACGCTCCTCCCTGCCAGATTATCCTTCATATGGACCTTCAGGGCGGATTTACCGATTTTAAACGGCAATCAATCGAATCGTTCATTCGAACGGGTTACGAACAGACAGGGAGACAGATTTGCGCCTTTCTGAAAGAGCGCGGCCGTTACCCGGGCCCCTGCAAAAAAGAGGGGGGAGCACTCCGGGAACCTCTTTTGAAGTTTCTCGACGAGATCGGCGTCGCCCGTGAACAGCCGGCGCCATCAAGAGAGGACAGGGCGCTTTTGTCCAGATTCGCCGCCGCGCTGGAAAAGGCGCCCTCAAAGACGGCGCCGTGGGACGATCATCTGAAAACCGGCGAAAACTTCCTTCAGGGAATTGCAATCGAATACCGCCCCATGACCGGTGAAATCCTCCTCCGTTCCGACCCTGGAATAACCGAGGCGGGCTTGAAATCGCTGATCCTCGCGGCCTCGGATTTAAGCCGTCAACTGTCCCGCGAAGGAGGAACCCTCTCTCCATGGACCGGTCCGCCATTCTCATCGGCGAAATTTATTTCAGGAGGAAGTGCCGGCGCGCTCACCGTAAAAATCTATTCCTGGGACTACCGTCTCGGAGGGTTTGACTTCAGCTCCAACCTGACAGACCGGGCACATCAGGCAGAAGGATCGGTCCTCTTTCTGGACCAGACCAGAGAGCGCCTGGAAGATAAAATCGGGGAGGTTCAAATCCGATACCTCTGCCCCAATCCGGAGGATGGGGACGGGAAAACGCCCCCTTGCGATGTTCAGGGACGCGCCGCCTTGCCGGAGGGCTCTCTTTCATCCGTAAAAATAGTTTTTGAAGACGGCGATCCGCGGCGGATGACGATCGATCCCCGGTATCAGGCCCCCGTCTGGAGTTCAGACCGGTGGAA
>DATNMI010000219.1:0-2417 GCA_035602375.1 Nitrospiria bacterium
AGCCGGTCGCGTTTACCGCAAAAGTCGTCTGGACGGAAAAACAGGAAAGCGCGCCTCTGCCAAAATAGCCGTTCGCAACCAGCCTCCAATATTTTGAAATTTCGGAAACGGATCTTGAAAAAATCAACCGGCAGGCCGCCAGAGTCATTCAGCTTCAACCTCCCCTGAAATCCAGATAGCCATCCTGTCAAGCAGCATGGCGGGAGGCGATTGCCTTGAGCGCCTCAATCAGCCCGGACGCCTGTCTGACCTCCAGCTCCACAAGTTGCGAAACATGATACATGCGGTAGGCCATCCTCAGGATTCTCCATTCGTTCCATTCAATCTTCTCCCCCAGCTCCCGGATGAGGGCCAATTGCGCAGGCGTGGCAATCCCCCTCGAAATATCTTTCTGATGGGCAAAATCATGCTGGATGACCGGTCCGCTGACCTTCAGGAAAAGCTCCTCGATCAGGTTCCTCGCCTCCTGGCGGCTCAGGGAACGAATTGACCTCTTTCCGGAATGGGATTCTGTTTTTTTACGAAGCGTCTCTTCATCCCAACCAATCCTGTTGGCCAAGGCCCAGATCGCTCTGATCTGCTTCGGCGTGATAAAGCCACTTGCGTCGGCCTGTCTGGCGCCGCCCCCCAATACCCAATGCCCCTCTCTCAACATCATCGCCCCCTTCCTGATCTTTAACAGGAGCAAAACGCATGCCGCGGCAAATTTTTCTTTGACAATATATTTTTTTTGTTATTTCAACAGGTTAGGTTGATTTTTTATTCATGATCGGGTTGCGCCTCGTTTCTGATCGGAGATGCTGTCTAAATGGATTGACGCCGGATGACATTTTGACCTGAAAAACTTGAAAATTCAAGGAGTTGAACATGTCCAAACATTTAAACAACCTTGAGATATTAAGATTTTGCGTTACAATGACAGGCAAGGCCATTGTCAACCCATGCGGCTTGAGCATAAAATAGCCAAAAGGAGGATTCATCATGGAAAAAACTGACAATTTGAAAATGGGGCAGGAACTTCTGCGCCGGTATAAAACCATCGCCGTCGTAGGGATTTCCAGAAATGAAAACAAACCGTCTCACCGGGTTCCGAAATATTTAAAAGAACATGGGTATACAATCATCGGGATTAACCCTTCCGCTGACGGGGAAATCCTGGGAGTGAAGGTCTATCCAAGCCTCAGGGCAATTCCCGGAAAGGTCGATGTCGTGGATATTTTTCGCCCCTCCGCCGATATTCCGCCGATCGTCGATGAGGCCATTGCCATCGGGGCAAAAGCGGTCTGGATGCAGGAAGGGATCGTTCATGAAGAGGCGGGAAGAAAGGCGGAAGCCGCCGGCCTCGAAGTGGTGATGGACCTCTGTATGCTCAAGGTCCACCAGAGCGGAATTTAACAGTTTGTGAAAAATAAAAATTAGAATAATCAAAAATATCATGTTATAATCCGGTGATTTTTCAGGTGTTTATTTAGGAATAAAGGTGAAAAAGGAATGGATACACCGGTAACTGGCCTTGATGATCTGAACGATCAGATTCAACAACGGCTGAAAAAGATTGAAAAACTGAAAGAACTCGGCGTCTCCCCGTTTGGGGTCAAATTCAAGGGGGATCTTCCCGCAAGGGAAATCATGGCCCGTTACGGAACCCTCTCCCGGGAAGCCCTTGAAGAAAAAAGACCGACTGCCGTCCTTGCCGGAAGGGTGGTTGGCCTCCGCCGCTTTGGAAAAGCCTCTTTTCTGCACCTTCAGGACCATACCGGGAAAATACAGGCCTATTTTAAAAAAGACCTGCTGAGCGAACAGGCTTACGCTGTTTTTGAGCTTCTTGACCTGGGGGATATTATCGGGGTGGAGGGCCGGCTTTTCAGGACCAAGACCAATGAGCTGACCATTGAAGCGGGCAAATTGACCTTCCTGACCAAAGCGATCCGGCCCCTTCCGGAAAAGTGGCATGGATTGTCTGATGTGGAGATCCGTTACCGGCAACGTTACCTCGATCTGATCGCCAACCCGGAGGTCAAAGACATTTTCATTAAACGGATCCGTATTATTGAATTAATTAGAAAATTCATGAATGAAAAGGGTTTCCTGGAAGTGGAAACTCCGATGATGCAGGCCCGCGCGGGAGGCGCCGCCGCCCGGCCCTTTGTCACGCATCATCATGCCCTGAACATCCCCCTGTTTTTACGGATCGCCCCTGAACTCTATCTCAAACGGCTGATCGTCGGCGGATTTGACAAGGTCTATGAAATCAACCGGAATTTTAGAAATGAAGGGGTCTCCACCACCCACAACCCTGAATTTACGATGCTGGAATTCTACATGGCTTACGCCGATTATCAGGATCTGATGTCCCTGACGGAGGAGATGCTCAGCGGAATCACCCGCGAGATTGTCGGAGACCTCCGGTTTACCTA
>DATNMI010000226.1:0-12141 GCA_035602375.1 Nitrospiria bacterium
GTGGTGGTGCCGTCGCCGGCGCTATCGGAAGTTTTGCTGGCAACTTCTTTTACCAGCTGAGCGCCCATATTTTCATAAGGATTCTTTAACTCGATCTCTTTCGCGACGGTGACGCCGTCTTTGGTAATCAACGGAGCGCCATATTTCTTTTCGATAACCGCATTTCTTCCGCGCGGTCCGAGCGTGGCCTTTACCGCGTCTGTTAACTGATTTACCCCTTTTAAAATTAACGCGCGGGCGTTTTCACTGAATAAAATCTGTTTTGCCATGGTTCTTGATCTCCTCAATTATGGTTAAACGTAAAAAGCAAAAGGTTACAGGTAACGTTTCACTTTTTACTTTTCCCTGTTTTTGCATAAAAAACCGGTTATTTGTCAAATATGCCTAGAATGTCTTCCTCTTTTATAATCAAATACTCCTCGTCCTGAATGTTCACCTTGGAACCGGAATATTTGTCGAACAACACCACGTCTCCTGCCTTCAGCGACTTAACCTCAAGCCCAACCGCCTCGACTTTCCCTTTTTGCGGCTTTTCCTTGGCCGACTCGGGAATGTAAAGCCCTCCCGCGGTCTTATCAGGCTCTTCCGAATAACTGACAAAAACCCGGTCTTTTAACGGCTTAAAGGCAAGGGTCCCTTTTTTGGTTGAAGCGTCCATCGTATTGTTTCTCCTTTTGAATGAAATCTGGATGATGAGACAGATTGGTTTCGAATAGAGAAGATTAGCACTCTCACTCGACGAGTGCTAATCATGTTCCTTATTTGGCCGTAGTGCAAGGGATATTCGTTAATTTAAGGAGTCAGTCTGAAAGCAATTGGCCGGAGGGTGCCCGGTCTGGAACCGCGAGATTTGAATAAATAGCGTGTTTGGGCGTTAAATTGGCAGTGATTTTGGGATAAAGCCAGCTAAATCGCAAAACAGATTGCGAATTTAACTGCTATAAAGAAATTATACCAGTTCAACAAGAAAAGGGTATTTATGCTAAAATGGCTTCAGTCATTTCATTGGGCCTGCTAAAAAGGGAGTGATCGCTATGAGCCGGTTTCTAACCTGCGCCGCTGTTTTCTCATTTCTAATCCTGAATCTCGCGACCGGCACATCCTGGGCCTGGTTTGATGAAACCCACATCGCCATCGCCAGGGCGGCAGGGTATAAGCATTGGTATAATGCCGCCGGCGCCGATATTGCTAAGGTAAAGGCCGGGACAAAAGAGGGGAAGAATCACTTTTTTAATAATGACAATAACGAAGAGGTTTCAGCTAAAACAGTGTTGGCCCAGGCCGATCGGTATAATAGATCCAACGACAGAGAAGGACATTTATACGGGGCGATCATTGCCTCCTTACGGGATTTCAGAAGCGCAAAATCTGCCGGAAAATTTCCAGAATACCATATGGCCTTTTGCGTTCATTATATCGGCGATCTGTCGCAACCTCTGCACAATAGCGCGCATGACAAGTTTAACAAAGCGCATCACGCAATCAATGACGGCATTGTTGAAGAGGAGGTCCTGGACAAGATCAGCGAAATCCAAAAACATATGTATGAAATTAAACTAAGACCGGGTCATTTTGACGAAGATCTGGCGAAAGAAATTGCAAGAATAGCGAACATCTCGCACCTGCTGGGGTTAAAACTCAAAGGCGAAAATAGAAACATGACCAATGGGGAGGCCTACGCGGAACTGGGGCATAGCGCTTCATTGCTGAAGGCCGTTTTAAATGGCCTTGGCGATAGTGAAAAACAGGTCAGTTCCAGCCGTTTTGGAGAGGGCACGCGTTGACTTCAACGGTCCATTTGTAGTAAAAATAGGGCTTCCGGGGTATCTTGAATCTAAAAGAACAGCCGAAGCGCTTTTTGGCCTGATTTAATTAAAAAGGGATTGTTTTATTAGCAAACATGGAGATTATTGACAGCCCGGAAAAACAGAAAGACACCCTGGAATGCGCAGCCGCCCGTTGGAAAATGTCCGAATTAATTCCTGCATGATGATCTAAAATAATTTAAAAAGAGTTAGAAAATTCCAGGCGGGACAATTGATGGAACCGGTTGATTAAATTAATATTTTTCAAATAGGGAGAACCAAGATGTCAAAAGTATCCAAGATTCTTTATACAAAAACTGATGAGGCGCCGATGCTGGCAACCTATTCTTTTCTGCCGATGGTCAACGCATTTGCCGCTGCGGCAGGCGTTGCTCTGGAATTGAAAGACATCTCCCTGGCGGGGAGGATTCTCGCTTCCTTTCCCGAGTTCCTTTCGGAAGGGCAAAAACAGCCGGATGATCTTTTCGAATTGGGCGAACTCGCCAAGACCCCGCAGGCGAATATCATTAAACTCCCCAATGTCAGCGCCTCACTTCCCCAGATGAAGGTTGCCATCAAGGAATTACAGAGTCAGGGCTACAAGCTCCCGGAATACCCGGAAGACCCGAAGAACGATCAGGAAAAATCGATTAAAACCCGCTATGACAAAATCAAGGGAAGCGCCGTCAACCCGGTCTTGCGGGAAGGGAATTCCGACCGCCGGGCGCCGCTCTCGGTAAAAAACTATGCCAGAAAGCACCCGCACAAGATGGGGCCCTGGAGCAAAGACTCCAAGACCCATGTCGTCTATATGTCCCTTGGCGACTTCAGGTCTAACGAGAAATCGACCGTACTCCCGGCGGCAACCGACGCGCGAATTGAATTTGTCGGCCAGGACGGAGCGGTGACTGTTCTAAAACAGAAGCTTCCGCTTCTGGCCGGTGAAATCATCGATGCGACCTTTATGAGCCGCCGCGCGTTGCGCGAGTTTATTGAAGCGCAGATTGAAGACGCAAAAAAGCAGAGGGTCCTCTTCTCCGTCCATCTGAAGGCGACCATGATGAAGGTCTCCGATCCGAAGATATTCGGGCATATCGTTTCAGTCTATTTCAAAGAGGTTTTTGAGAAATACAAAGACGTTTTCCAGAAACTCGGGGTCGACCCCGACAACGGCCTGGGCGACCTTTACATCAAAATCAAATCATTGCCGGAAGATCAGCGCTCGGCCATTGAAAAAGACATTCAAGCGGTTTATCAGAAACGGCCGCCGCTCGCGATGGTCAACTCCGATAAAGGGATCACCAATTTACATGTTCCCAGCGACATTATTATCGATGCCTCCATGCCGCCGATGATTCGTGATTCCGGAAAAATGTGGGGTCCCGACGGAAAACCGTACGACACCAAAGCGGTGATTCCCGACAGCAGTTATGCCACGGTCTATGAAGAGGTCGTTGATTTCTGCAAAAAGAATGGCGCGTTCGACCCAAAAACCATGGGGAGCGTTCCCAACGTCGGGCTGATGGCGCAAGCGGCAGAGGAATATGGATCGCACGACAAGACCTTCAAAGCCCAGGGGTCCGGTAAAATCCGCGTTGTGACCGCATCAGGGCAAACGTTGCTGGAACATAATGTTGAAGAAGGGGATATCTGGCGGATGTGCCAGACCAAAGATGCGCCGGTCCAGGATTGGGTTAAGCTGGCCGTAAATCGGGCAAGAGCGACAGGATCTCCTGCGATCTTCTGGTTGGACAAAAACCGGGCCCACGACGCTGAAATTATCAAGAAGGTCAATCAGTATCTGCCGCAGCATGATACCAAAGGGCTCGACATCCGAATCATGACCCCCGCGGAAGCAACGAAGTTCTCTCTGCAACGGTTAAAGGAGGGAAAAGATACAATTTCCGTCACAGGCAATGTGTTGCGGGACTATCTGACAGACCTTTTCCCGATTCTCGAAATCGGAACCAGCGCAAAAATGCTCTCGATCGTCCCCTTGTTGAAGGGGGGCGGCCTCTTCGAGACCGGAGCCGGCGGTTCGGCGCCCAAACATGTTCAGCAATTTCAGGAAGAAGGCTATCTGCGGTGGGATTCGCTGGGAGAATTCCTCGCTCTGGCCGCCTCCCTGGAACATCTCGGGAAATTCTCCAACAATCCGACCGCAAAAGTATTGGCAGACACGCTCGATCGGGCCAATGCCAAGTTTCTGGAAAGCGACAAGTCGCCGTCGCGCAAGGTAGGCGAGATCGACAACCGCGGAAGCCATTTTTATCTCGCTTTGTACTGGGCCCAGGCTCTGGCCACGCAGACCGACGACAAGGCCCTTCAAACCCGGTTTACAAAAATCGCCAAACAGCTTGAAGAAAATGAGGCAAAGATCACCGCCGAGCTGATCGGCGCGCAGGGAAAGCCGGTTGATTTGGGCGGTTATTATCATCCCGATGAGAAGAAGACGATAAAAGCGATGCGTCCAAGCGCGACTTTAAACGCGATCATCGATTCAATCGCATAGCTGAATTTGAGCTTACATCAGCGGGGATTACATCATTGACATTGAGGGGACTAAATAAGTCCCCTCTTTTTTTTCCGGAGGTGAAAGAGGGCGGTTGCCCATTGTTGTAAAATCCTTCACTTCACCCTTCATCGACCCCGTCATTCGGACTTAAATTTACAAACATCACCAGAAGGGAAAAATAAACATGGCATCACCAACACCAGGTTTTGTAAAAAACATGATTCGACGATCTCTTAGAGAAGTGGTGGACCCCAGCCCTACCAAGAAAGAAGAACAGAAAATTTGGGATTTCTTTATATCTGAGTGCGCTTATTGCGGGAAACATCTCAAAAAAAACTACAAAGAGGGACACATTGACCATCTAACCCCCGCATCTCTCGGTGGTTCAAATGATATTTCGAATCGTGTTCTATCATGCCCTTCCTGTAATGAAAAAGAAAAACTGAAAATGCCGTGGAAGAAGTTTTTAATTCAAAAAAACCCGGATGAAAAAGTTGAATCTCTACGTAGAGAAAAAATAATAAAATGGCAGAGAATGAATCAGCGACCGGCTCTCCACAAGAACACTTTGGATAAGATTGAATCATTAAGCAATGAAGTGGCCGAGTTTTATGACAAGAGACTTGTTCTAGCGAAAAAAATAAGAAACCACTAAACGATAGGGGCTTGGATTTCCTGATAAATTAACTTAAGGCGAACACTTCAATCTCGCTAACCCGGTTCAATTGAAGGTCATTTCCTATAAAACCGGTTGCTTTGGAATGAAGGGAGGTTGCCAGTAGAATTGCGTCAGGAGTTTTGATTTGATATCTTGCCCGCAGTCTGGCTCCCAAATCCGCGATCTCAATAGTTAGCTCACCCCAGTTTAAGTTTGGATAGGTGGTTAATAGAGCGTAAAATTGATTCACCAGATCCTGTTTATTTTTTCGATAAGGTTGAACCAAAACTTCCAGAAGCGAGAGAGCAGAACATACACCTATATTCTTTCCTTCTTCGATTGATTTGAAAATATGTAAGGTAAGAGGATGATATAAGGGATGCGCTTCTATAAAGTAAATTAAGATCTTTGAGTCGATCCCGATTTTCTTATGCTTTTTCAAAAACACTTCCAAATCTGGAAGGGTTACCATGAGCTCCGTTCTTTTTTAAGGTAGGTTTTTGAATAAAGGTTCTTGCCTTTTCCAGAAAGGCTTTGGGCATATTTCTCTGGTCGAGGCATTAGAAGCGTGATGCCATTCTTAACAACGACCAGAAGTTCATCCCCTCCCTTCACATTCATCGCTTCACGCGCCTCTTTAGGCAGGACAAGTTGATTTTTTGAAGATAATTTTAAATAAGACATGAACGCCCCCAGTTGTAAACACCTTTACTTTATCATAAAAAGTAAAGCATTGCAAAGGAGATAATAAAAACACCTCGGTCGGCGACAACGCCTGATTCTGGAGACACCATACCTAATTATTTGCGCTATTATTTATAATCAACATTTTTTTCTCGGGAGATTAAATAATTATAAAGATCAGAGTGATCAATTGAGTTCAATTCTTTTTCAAATTCGAAACCTATGCTTCCAAATTCTTTTTGCTTATCCTCAGTTCTAACAATTCCGGAAAGACTGTAGTCCAATGGTCCATTTCCTAGATCGCAGAATATTTTTATGTTTACGCGGGATCCTTTTATAACCTTTTCCTTTGTATAGATTCCGATACCCCTTCTTGAAATTTCTTCTATCGTTCCTGTAATTTGGGAGGCCGAATCCAAGAATTTAATTATGGCTAATCCTGATATTGGTATTCGAGGATACTTTCGATTGAATTGAGCCATCAATAGTTCCAATTGTGTTTGGGTTTTCTTTAAAGGTATCTAATTTGGCACTCCTGTCAAGTGACGGAGACAGCTTCTTAGGAAAAATCCAGATTAAAATGGCGTAGACCCACCTGATGTTTTGAACGGGGCTGTTTGGATAGTGTCTTAACGGGTAGACGCTAATAGTCCACCCTACTAATCAGCGAACTGTCATTCTTCCTGAAATCAACAGTTGGACCCATCCAAAACCATAGTGGATTTCAGTTGCTAATCGTTTAAACGATCATGGATCATAGGTAATTTATGTAAAGTAAAAATATCCAAACCTAATAAATGAGGTATTTGGCATGGTCGAACTCTCCCCCTGGCTTATATTAATCGCTGCTTTTCTGCTTACTCTCGTTATGGGGGGAAAATGGAATATCCCGATCGCAGCATGGCTCGCCCCGGCCTTCTTGCTCCATTTCCTTCATTCTCAAAATCCCGGGGCTGGGTTTACTATTGCGGTGGGAGTCGTCGCGTTTGCCTTTTTCTTCTCATGGAAAGGCCTTGCTCCATTACCGTTCCCCGCTTATATCGGGTTTATCGTTATCTTGGCATTTTTCTTCATTGTTCCTTTTCTGTCCGACCGCTTGTTGACCCCTTATTTTCCTGGGTTCTTATCTACCCTGGTTTTTCCAATCACATTGGTCTTATTTGAAATCATAACCGCCCGGTTGAGTCCGTACGGATCATGGGGTTCAGTGGCTTATACCCAATACGGAAACCTCTCTCTAATGCAGACAGCATTCGTTGCCGGAATATATGGAATAACTTTTCTGATTGGCTGGTTTGGATCGACACTGGCATGGGCCTGGGGGTTGGGATTTTCTCCACAAACTTTTTCCGGCATTGGAATATATATGGTATTTTTAGCTGGCACTCTCCTGGTAGGCGGGAAAAGGTTGGCTCTAAACCACCATGACACCCCCACGGTCCGCGTCGCCCTGATTACCGAATCAGATCTTCCGAGTAACCGATCCTTTATGTTGGCCGCCCAAACATTCATGGGAAACAAGTCTTTGGATGATAACATGTGGAAAAATATCCGGCAGACATCCACCGAAGTTCTTGATTCGTTATTCTTACTTTCTGAACGGGAAGCAAAAGCAGGAGCCAAAATCATAATATGGGCCGAGGCTGCGGGGCTGGTGGTTGCCGAAGAAGAAGCTGCTTTCCTTAGGCGGGCTACATCATTTGCCAGGGAACACCAAATCTACCTGGCGCTTCCTGTTGCCACGGTTCACAGGGAACCCCCAAGATTCGAAAACAAGGTAGCCATGGTGACTCCCGAAGGAAATATCGCCTGGCTATACCATAAGAGTCGGCCGGTCCCAGGTCCGGAGTCTGCCCGCACCATCCGGGGAGATTCGACTCCAAGAACGATTGACACCCCCTATGGGCGACTGGGAGTATTAATTTGCTTCGATGCCGATTTCCCATTCCTTGCCCGGCCTTTTGAAAAGGCTAAAATAGATATCCTATTGGTTCCCTCCTCCGATTGGAAAGATATCGACCCGTTACACTCCCATATGGCGGTTTTCCGGGGAGTGGAAGTCGGAGCTTCCGTGCTCCGCCCGGCAAGGGCAGGGCTGTCCATTGCGACAGACCCTTACGGAAGAGTGATCGCTTGCCAGGATTATTTCTCAACAAGCGATCGGACGCTCCTGGCCTATGTTCCGATTCGAGGGAAACACAACTTTTTCTAGCAGTTGTGATCTGATACAAAACGCAGTGGAGTTCTTCCTTCCTGAAACTCTTCAGTAGTCCCAATTAAGAAAACTCTGTCGATTACAAATGAAAATCGCCAATGTCATCAATATGTCAGGTTCTCCTCAAAATTGAAAGTTTTTGAATAAGGGGGTTGATTTCGTCAGATAACTTCCCTAATATTTTTCTAATTCTCCCTAAGTTCATAAAAGCTTGCCCCTTTTTAACCGGAGGAAATTTATGAAAAATAAAATAGTCTCGCAGAAAGAATGGATTAAAGCTCGAAAACTGTTCTTAAAAAAAGAGAAGGCGTTTACAAAACTCCGGGATAAATTTACCGAGAAGATCAGAAGACTCCCCTGGGTTAAAATAGAAAAAGAATATTGGTTTCAAGGGCCCAATGGAAGAGAGAACCTCAGGGACCTTTTCGGAAAGCAGAGTCAGCTGATTGTTTATCACTTCATGCTTGGCCCAGATTGGGACCAGGGATGCAAGGGCTGTTCTTTCTGGGCCGATAATTTTCAAGGTATTCCCGTACACCTAGCCCATCGGGACGTTTCATTTGTAGCGATCTCACGGGCCACTCTTGAAAAAATCGAGAGCTTCCGAAAAAGGATGGATTGGAATTTCAAATGGGTTTCTTCTTACGGATCTGATTTTAATTACGATTTCAACGTTTCGTTTACTGATGAGCTCATTAAGTCAGGGAACGCGGTTTACAATTTTGTCCCTGACAATTCCGTCGACGATGAAAGACCAGGGATAAGTGTATTCCATAAGGATAAAAATAACGTTTACCGGACCTACTCCACCTACTCCCGCGGGCTAGACATATTTAACGGAGCTTATAACTTTCTTGATATCGTGCCAAAAGGGAGAGACGAGAAAAAGGATAACCCAGCGGAGTGGTTGAGACATCACGATAATTACTAGTTTTATCGTTTTGCGCGAATCTTTCGCATGCTAAAGACTACAGAAAGGCTCGAACGATCACACGGGGTTCTTCCTGAAACCGTGTGACCAGCGAAGGTTGGCGTGTTCAACGGGAGTCAGTCCCGTAGATATAAAGGAGGAACCTCCCCTCGGTTTCGGAATATTGAACGGGTAGCACAGCGGAAGTTAAAGCTACTTGATGCTGCGGTCAGTCCGGATGATCTTAAAATATTTCCGGGCAATAGATTAGAGCCTTTGAAAGGAAATCGGAAAGGGCAATGGAGTATTCGTATTAATGATCAGTGGCGCATCTGCTTTGTTTGGCAAGATGAGAACGCCTATGATGTAGAAATTGTCGATTACCATTTAAGGGTCCGTCTAAAAAAGCACAAAATCAGCACAATTGGAGAAACGAAAAATTTAGAAGATTGCGTAAGGCACTGAAAAGAATGGTGCGCCTGGACCGAATCGAACGGTCGACCCACAGCTTAGAAGGCTGTTGCTCTATCCGACTGAGCTACAGGCGCATATTAGTTGGTTTCTACCGGCGTGATTTTACTTGCCTCGATGAAGTGCTCATGCTCGCTTCCGGCCCAGTGCCCCCATTTATGGTAGACGCCAGAAACGATGATCATGCTCCCTACCTTAAAACGGGGAACGAAATAGGCAAATACCGTGATGGCCTCTGAATCTTCATCCGGCTTTGCCTGGGGGGCTTCGATCAAGATAATTAAAAACTCACTTCCCCGCTTGCCTCTTCCGGGAAGAATAGATCGAACCCGTCCGGACACTCTAATCGTCTTTCCATCATAGGCTTCCGGAGACGACCGAATTTTCCCGACCTGTTCGGGATTCAAAGGCCCCTTTTCTTCGGCTTCCAGGGTCGAAAACGCCCCGGCACCCGCGACAAGAAGGAAAGCCCCGAAGAGGATAAATTTCATCCCCGGAGTATATCATTAAAAAATGGTCGGGGCGAGAGGACTTGAACCTCCGACCCCCTGCGCCCAAGGCAGGTGCGCTACCATGCTGCGCTACGCCCCGATTATAGTTGGGGGCCTTCGCAAACTTCGCTCAATGCCCCCAAGCCCCGCGTTCCGGACCGGCAAAGCCGGATCCTTCACTTTGTTTACCTAGTTGGGGGCCTTCGCAAACTTCGCTCAATGCCCCCCGAACCCCGCGCTCCGCACCGGCAGAGCCGGATGCTACGCTTTATATTTCCACAGGCCTTGCGCGGTCTTCCCGAAGGCCAATCAGTTATCTCCTTATCTACCTAGATTCTCAATAAAACGATTCGGGAATGACGGCAAAATATTTTTTCAATTGCCCGCTAAATAATTCTCTTTTTTGAGGATGTCCCTCAGGATAATTTTCATTTTCTCTGCCGCACGGGCGCGGTGGCTGACTTTGTTTTTTTCATCCCGCGTCATTTCCGAGTAAGACCTTCCGTCGCCCATTAAATGAAAGATCGGGTCATATCCGAAACCCTCTTCTCCCTGCTCTTTTTGCCCGATATAACCTTCGGTCACCCCTTCGGTCAGGATCTCTTTTTTTCCCGGAATCACCAGCGCTAAAACCGTTCTAAACCTTGCCGTCCGTTTTTCGTCCGGAACACCACCCATCAGGAGGAGAACTTTTTCCCGGTTTTGGGCATAGGTGACATTTTCTCCGGCAAACCGCGATGAATAGACGCCGGGGGCGCCGTTTAAGGCGTCAATTTCAAGCGCCGAGTCGTCGGCCAGGGCCGGTTTTCCAGTCTGCTGGGAAATCTCAAGCGCTTTTTTAATCGCATTTTCTCTGCAATCTTTGCCGTCTTCTACGACATCTTTTGTTTCTGGAAAGTCGTCCGCCGTCATCAGTTGAAGCGGCAAGGAAGAGAGGAGTGTTTTAATCTCTTTTATTTTGTCCTTATTTCTAGTTGCCAGTACAAGTTCCATTTACGCGAAATTGAGATGGCCAACCATCTCCTTTTCAGTTTCTATTAATTCAAGAATCCCTTTTCTGGCATAAATCAGGAGCTGATCAAGGTCTTCCCTGGAGAAGGAGCCTTTTTCTGCGGTTCCCTGGACTTCGACAAACTGTTCTTTGCCGGTCATCACCACGTTCATGTCGGTTTCGGCCGTAGAGTCTTCGCTGTAATCGAGGTCTAAATGGATCTCCCCTTTGACCCGTCCGACGCTGATGGCGGCGAGGTAATCTTTCAGGGGGATTTTTTTGATCAGACGTCTCTTTAAAGTTGCTTCAAGGGCGTCGGCCAGGGCGATAAACGACCCGGTAATCGAGGCGGTCCGGGTTCCCCCGTCGGCCTGGATGACGTCGCAGTCGATCCAGATGGTCCTCTCTCCCAAGGAATCGAGGTCGACAACCGCCCGGAGTGATCTTCCGATCAGCCGTTGAATTTCATGGGTCCGGCCCCCCTGTTTTCCCTTGGTCGATTCCCGGGGAATTCTTTCGTGGGAGGAGCGGGGGATCATCGAATATTCCGAAGTGATCCACCCCTTGCCTTTGCCGATGAGAAAAGGGGGCACCTTCTCTTCAATCGAGGCAGTGCAGATCACCTTGGTGTCTCCCATTTCAATGAGGACGGAACCTTCCGCATGTTTAATAAAGTTCCGGGTAATTTTAACCGGACGAATCTGGTCTTGTTTTCTGCCGTTTGCCCGCATCATGTCCCTCAAAAGTGAAAAAGGTTATTATATGACATTCAAAGATTAAAGTTCAATTCCTTTAAGCAGACCAATTCCTGGAAATCTCCCCTCCCCTTCATCCCCTCCCACACGGGGAGGGGAGAGAAGCTGGGTTAGAATCTCTTAATTGAAATAAGCGGACCCTTCACTTATAATGACAAACAGTCCTTTTTTTACAATTATAAGGTGAAATCGAATGAGTGATGTATCCTGGGAGCAGAATCTCCAGCGGAAATTGACGAAAAAGTACCTCTCCCCGAATGCAGTCCGTGACGGGTTTATTGAAAGCTATTGTCTTTTATTGAAAAATTATCAGACTGCAAAGGGCGCCTTTACCTCTGAGGCAGATCTGAACCAGAAAACCTTCTCCATGGTGAGGGATATATACCGGGAAAATGACATTCATTATGAAATCCCCCCGAAATCGGTGATTCTTTATGTGGATGGCCTGGTTCGATCAAAAATCAATCTGCTGGAAATCGAGAAAGCGGTTCCGGAACCTTTTCGAGAACATGAGAGGGTCTGCAGGGAACTGCTTCTCCGCCTTGAAGAATAAGAGATGGCTTCCAAAGGTCTGATAGTTTTCGCAAAAAAGCCGGAACCTGGCAAGGTTAAAACCCGCCTTCAGCCCCAGGTGGGCTCCCATGAA
>DATNMI010000244.1:0-3141 GCA_035602375.1 Nitrospiria bacterium
CGCTTTTTTCGGATTTTACGCCTCGTTTGTTTTCTCTTTGCCGACAGGTTCCGCCATGCTTGCGGTCTCCTCTTTTTTTCTACTCCCGGGATTGGTTAAACGGTTTGCTTTCCGTTAAACAGGAAGACTATAATACCCCAATGAATTTGGCCGCAAATCAGAATCAGGCTGGAACCCGTCGATTTCTTCTCCTCTTATCTCCCGTCGTTCTATTTGTCTTCTTTTATTTTTTCCTCTCATGCTCCTCCCTGATTCATGTTTATTCCCACAATGAGATCCTGGATGACGGTGGATGCAGTATCGGTTCGTTATTCTGTCACGGTCAGACTGAAGGCTCATCTCCACTTCTGATTAACAACCCGCTTCATTTCCGGTATTTGGTTTTTCTCTCGCTCGTTTTCTCCATCCCCTTCATCCCATTTGATTTGCCGCTTCAACGCGGTCCCCCGCCGGTTTTGCGCTAGAAACGCTGTAAAAGCGGATGTAGAAAAGTTCCACTCTTCAAGTCTATAAGCCTGCATTCCTTATAAAGTCATTTTTTCAGGGAGGACTTTTGCGTGTTTCATTTTATCGTTCTATTCTTTTTTCTTTTTTTTGAAGGGGCTTGTTGGGGGCAGGAAGCGGTGCCTGCTCCTCCCAATCAAAACGCCAATTTAAAAATCGGCATGATCGGCAATTTTATCGGCCATGCCGGAACGAATATCCCTGATCCCGGAAATAAATTCGATTTTTCAGAAGGGGAACTCAACCTTCAGGCGGCGATTGACCCTTACGCGAACGGAACGTTCGTTGTGACCTTTCCGAGCCAGGGAAGCGTGGGGATCGAAGAGGCCTACTTGACGACCACCGCCCTCCCCTGGACCCTTCAAGCCAAAGTCGGAAAATTTCACACCCACTTTGGAAAACTCAATAAAATGCACCGGGATGCGTTCCCCTTTATCGACCTCCCGCTCATGCTTTCCCATCTTTTTAACGGAGATCAATGGTCCGATACCGGAGGTTCGCTAAGCGGGCTAATCCCGAACCGCTGGGATCATTTCCTGGAACTTGATCTGCAGGTTCTAAATGGGAATGTCGGATCAAGCTTCAATAATGGCCAGACCAGGGACCTCGCTTACCTCGCCCATCTCGATTCCTTTCATGAGCTGAACGAAAATTCGGCCCTCGACTGGGGGCTCTCCGGCGCGAACGGAGTGAATGATCCAGCCGGCCAATTCCGGACGGTTCTGGAGGGTCTCGATATTACCTATAAATGGAAGAGGCCTGTGACAGGCACCTACCGTTCATTTGGATGGATTACAGAGTTTTTTGGAAGCCAGAAAGGGACCGGTTCGACCGTCGTCTATTCCAAAGGACTCTACTCTTTCGCCGAATACCAGTTTGCCCAGCGGTGGTCTGCCGGGGGGCGGTATGATTACGCGGAACAGATCGATGATAACAATCAATTTGAAACCGCTGAATCGGCCATTGTGACTTTTAAGCCGTCGGAATTTCAATCGTTGCGGGCTCAATATAAACATACCTTCCGGAGCAACAGTCTTCCGGGGGACGAGGTCCTGTTCCAATGGTTGTTCTTAATCGGCGCGCATCCCGCCCATGCGTATTAATGGAGACAAAAAATCATGTATAAATTATTTTTCGGATCGATATGCTTTCTGTTTATATTCTGTGGATTTCAAAATCCTGCGCAGGCCAGGTTAAAAGTCATTACCACCACTACCGATCTTGCCGCAATCACGCGGGAGATCGGAAAGGACCAGGTTTCTGTTGAAAGCATCGCCAAAGGGTATCAGGACCCTCATTTTGTCGATGCCAAGCCGGTCTACATGATTAAGCTGAACCAGGCCGACCTTCTGATCGCTGTCGGTCTCGAGCTGGAAATCGGATGGCTCCCGCCCCTTCTCAACGGGGCGCGGAATCCGAATATTATGGAAGGGCGCGCGGGGTATCTGGAGGCCTATAAAGGGGTCCATCTCCTCGAAGTTCCCTCTTCCCAGGTGGACCGTTCGCAGGGGGATGTCCATCCCTTTGGAAATCCCCATTTCTGGCTTGATCCCTTCAATGGGAAGATGATCGCGAAAAATATCTATGAAGGGCTTGTTCAGGCCGACCCTTCACAGGCGGCCTACTTTAAAAACAACCTGGATCAGTTTAATATTCAACTGGACAAAAAGATCAAAGAATGGGATCAAAGTATGGCGCCCTACAGGGGAACAAAGGTGGTGACCTATCACCGTTCCTGGACCTATTTTGCGAACCATTTTGGATTGAAAGTCATCGGGGAGGTGGAGCCGTTGCCCGGGATCCCTCCTTCTCCTTCCCATCTGGCCAGGCTGGCGGACAATATGGTAAAAGAGAAGGTCAAAGTCATTCTGATGGAGCCGTTCTATTCCGATAACGGCCCGGAGTTTCTTGCCCGCAATACGGGTGCCAGGGTCGTCGTCCTCCCATCGTCGGTGGGAGGAAGGGAGGAAGTAAAAACCTATTTTGACCTCTTTGACTATGACTTGCGTAAATTAGAGGAAATATTACGGTCTGACAAATAACGCAGTTTTTTGTTTCGCACACGGAATCTACAAGGGGGATTGAATGAAACATTGGTTGATGGTATTGGTTTTAATTCTTTCGGCCGGGTCATACATGCCCGCGAGAGGAGATGGCAATAAGGATAAGGACTCGAAAAAACTTCGTGTCGTTACCACCGTGGCTCCTCTGACGAATATTGTACGGAATATCGGGGGCGACCGGATCGATCTCCATGGACTGATTCCGGAGGGGACCGATTCCCATACATTTGAACCGGCTCCGTCCGATGTGCAATTTATCGGGAAAGGAGATCTCTTTCTGTTAAATGGGCTTCATCTGGAGACCCCTTCGGAGAAGCTGATCGAGGCCCACAAAAAAAGCAGTTCCCGGCTCATCAGGCTGGCAGACAGCACGATTGCCAGAAAAGATTGGGTGTTTGATTTTTCCTTTCCGGAGTCCCACGGAGACCCGAATCCCCACCTTTGGCTCAGCGTGGCACATGTCATCAAATACTCCGAAATTATCCGGGACGTCCTGGTACAAATGGACCCCGCTAATCGAGACGCCTATGAAAAGAACGCCAGGGCCTATCTGGAGCGGCTGAACAAGCTGGAT
>DATNMI010000238.1:0-3942 GCA_035602375.1 Nitrospiria bacterium
ACCTCTCGATCTCTTCCAGAAGATGCATCGCGTCTCCTTCAGGCGGGAGAATATCCTTGAGAACAGTCAATTGCTTTTGAGTTTCCGCAAGCTGCCTTTTTAACTCGGGCAGTCTCATCACCCTCGCCTTGTTGATGTCTATTTCCCGATTCAGTCCTTCAATATCTTTATTTAAATGGTCAATCGTTTCCTTGGCCGGCATATATTTGAAATAGATAAACCCGCCAATGATCGCAACATGAAAAATAATCAGGAGGATCAGTTTCTGAAGAGGCGGTATATTTTTAATTGTGTCGGATAAGGCCATTTTTTATCTATTACGATGATATAAAGGTTAATTTTAATTTGAATGTAAAGACCGTTAAATTCGATTCTGTTCCAGACCGTGATTCCAGAAACTGAATGTCCGTAAAATGTCCGGAGCTTTTCATGTTATCTACAAACTCTACCAGTTCAGCGTTGGTCGTTGCCTTCCCCTCAAGGTCAATTTTCCCCTGACTCTCTACCAGAGAGGTGACCCAAACCCTGGACGGGAGGGTTTTACTCAATTCCTCAAGCAGGACCACCGGTCCGCTCTGATTTTTCTTCAATTGTTCAATAATTTTAATTTTATCTTCCAGGTTCTTTTTCTGCGCTTCCAGATTCTCGACCTCTTTTACTTTTTCCTGTAACTCGGCCAGTTCCCTCTGTTTCTTTCCCTTTTCGTCCGTGAGGGACGCGATCTTTGAGTCGAGCCAGATCCAGCCCCAGCCTGCCAGAAGGGCAACGATAACAAGGCTCATCACGCCCAAAAAGACCTGAACTTTGGCCTGGTCGGCTTTTCTGGCCTTCTTCGCTTTAACAACGCTCAGAAGATTGATCTTGATCATCTGTCACCCGACTTTCTAAGCGCCAAACCAAGAACCACGGCGGCCATCGGCCCCACCTCCTGGATATAATCTGGACTGAACACTTTCGGATCAAAACTAATATTCTTGAATGGATTGATCATTTCAACCGGAAGACTCAGCTTCTCTGTCAATACCTGGGGCAGGTTTCTTAATTTTCCGCCGCCCCCGCTGAGGTATATTCTGTCAATCTGTTCCTGATTCGCGGTGTTCTTGAAGTAATCAAAGGTACGTTGAATTTCAGCCGCGATTTCGCTGTTCATATTCTCGATGGAGGCGGCGACGGCTTCGGGGTTTGCCCCCTCCACCTCTTCCCCTTTTTTTAATTTTTCAGCCTCTTCGAAACTCAAATTAAGGTCTTTTTGAATGGTCTCTGTATATTTATTGCCCCCGATAGAAATATCTCTCGTAAACGAGAACACCCCGTTTTTCATAATATTTATATTCATGATTCCGGAGCCAATATTCACCAGAGCGACAACGCCGTTATTCAATCCGTAATTAAACTCAAACATATTTTCAACCGTAAAGGCATCAACATCCACGACCATCGGAACAAGGCCGGCTTCTTCAACGATCGTCTTATACTCCGTAAGTTTGTCCTTTTTTACCGCCACGAGGAGAACTTCTTGCTGTTCTTTCCCGTCAACCGGCTCGGCTGGGCCAAGAACATGAAAATCGATGTTCACATCGTTGATGTCAAAGGGAATATACTGCTCCGCTTCAAATTTAATCGATTCTTCGAGTTCATCCTCCGTCATAGCCGGAAGAATAATTTTCTTGACGATCACAGAATGCCCGGAAACGGAGAACGCAACCGCCCTGGTTTTAAGTTTTTGCTCATCCACCAAGCCCTTAATGATTTCAACAACTCTTCCGGAATCCATCACAGTGCCATCCACGATGAGGTCGCTGTCGATCGGAGCAATTCCAAGTTTTTCCAGGGAATATCCCTTTCTTCCCTGTTTAAGCTGCAGAAGCTTAATACTGCTGGACCCGATGTCCAGTCCTACAAGGGCTATCTGTTTTTTACTCAATCCAAACATAATAAGTGACCTTTATAGCAGGTTAAATTTTCTGTCTGTTGATAATCTTCTTAATTTCAACCACGTTTTGGGTGGAGTAGGTTCGCCAGTTGCGCCAGTCCCTTCCGATATTGGAAATCATTCCTTCTTTTTCCCATCGAAAGAGGGTCGATTTGGAAATATCAAACATCTCGCAAATCTCAATGGTCTTATATCCCTTTTTAAGGGAAGCGTTTTTGGCCTTGTTTCTCAAATTGAACCTCTCCATGAAAGAAAGTATAGCCGATTTTCAAAAAAACGTGCTGGATAAAATACAGTTATTTCTTTCGTCAAATATTATTCTCATGGTCAGAAAGCTAACATATTTAAGTATACTTGGTATATTTTTTATGTCAAGTACCCTGTCGGAAAGACAGGAAATGACAGTCGACGGGGGCAATCCGGAGCGGGGAGAAAACGGAAACTACTCTCAGGAGTCAGAGGTAATTGAAAGTTTAAAGGAATTTTTGATTCAGAAGCCGCCAGGGCCCTTTGGAGAGGCTGCCGGACGCGAAGCATCCTTTTCTTCAGGCGCCTTTTTATCCATGAGACCAAGGACGGACTTGAACCCTTCCCCAAGATAAATCTGGCCCGTCAGTTCCATTCCCTTGCCGGGGGCATAGACGGCCTCATTGATTTTGGCATTTCTAAGGTAGGAGAATATTTTATCTCTTAATTTCTGGTTCGATCCGATAAAGGCGCGCACATCTTTTCTCGGTTCAATCTTGAGGTTAAGAATGTCCGTTTCCAGTTTTTTGTAAAGATCGGCCTTGGCCGCTCGATAGAGCTCAACCCTTGAAACAGAATCCGTTTTGCCCTCTGGGGAATTAGAGGACCCCTTTCCCTTTTCTTCCAGCGTGATATCGGCCCAGTTTCCCTCTGCGATAAGAGATGATGTTGTAGATTGGCAGGAAACAAAAGCCAAGCCTGACAGAACCAATGCGATTATTTTTTTCAAACCAATTTCCTTCTCTACAGTGATGGGTTTTAAATGCCAAGCTGTTCAAAAAGCGTCAGGTCCCCCCTGCCGAGGACTTCCGCCATTAATATTTTAGCAGAGGGGCGCAAGTCTTCGGGCAACCTGGAGCCTCCGAGCTTGCTTTGGGAGCGGTCCCGCAGCGGACATAGGCATTTACGTCATTCCGTGAGGATTGCCGAACGACGAGAACGCCGCAGATGACGCATTTTCAACAGCTAACTACCCGATTTCAATGTCCCTGTGGCGGACACTGCACAAATACCCCTTCTTCTGAAAATAGTCCATCAGGAAATTAACGATGACCACGGACCGGTGGCGTCCGCCGGTACACCCTATACCCATCGTCAGGTAGGACTTGCCCTCCGCTTCATACCGGGGAACAAGGAACTCCATCATATCGGT
The DNA here is from genome assembly GCA_035602375.1 of Nitrospiria bacterium. Lineage (GTDB taxonomy): Bacteria > Nitrospirota > Nitrospiria > JACQBW01 > JACQBW01 > DATNMI01. Next base: position 3,333 of record DATNMI010000238.1, read on the forward strand.
GACCTTTCCGATAAATGAAAACGCGTCAGGAAACTGAGAAACAAACTTGATGACCTCCGGAGCAAGGCCTGTCTTCATTTTCAATTCGGATTCAAAATGGGGATTGGGAAGAAATCGAACGTCCAGCAAGAGATCAGCGTCAAAGGGAACGCCGTGTTTGTAGCCGAAAGAGATGAGAGAAACTTGCAGTTTTCGGGTGTTATTCTCCTTAAAGTAAATCTGGTTTAAAATCGCCCGGAGTTGATGAACGTTGGTTTCCGTCGTATCAATGACGCGGTCCGCCCTCTCCCGGAGCTGTTTGAGGATTTCTCTCTCATGCAATATCCCCTCAAGAACCGGTTTTCCTGCGGCTAACGGATGGATTCGCCGCGTTTCTGAAAACCTTCTGATCAGCGTTTCATCCCTGGCTTCAAAGAAAATAAGCTCCATCCGATAGCCGTCTTCCTGAAGGGCATCATAGACTTTGAAAAACTCGCCCAGAAACGACCTTTCCCGAATATCGATTCCCAAGGCGACTTTCGAGACCTCCGGACGGGTGTGAACAAAAAGATCAACGAGCTTCGGAAGCAGGACGGGCGGAAGATTGTCGATGCAAAAATATCCCTGGTCT
>DATNMI010000240.1:0-1246 GCA_035602375.1 Nitrospiria bacterium
CTTTGTGCCGGCGATTGCTAACCGGCCTTTGTGCCGGCGATTGCTAACCGGCCAAGAGGAGAGGAGTCCGGGTAAAGGGTGCTGGGGAGGGGGATTCTTCTGAATAGCGGTTGAACAGAATGCCAAACCCCTGATAAAATAAGGATATGTCTCCGTACACTATCGTAAAATTCCCCGATCCGGTTCTCCGGAAGAACGCGCTTCCCGTAGTAAACACCGACGTAAAGCTTCAGGGTTTAATTGACCGGATGGTGGAAACGCTGTATAACGTTCCTGGTCTGGGCGTGGCGGCGCCGCAGGTAGGGGAATCGCTCCGCCTCTTTGTCTATGACATGACCCTCCGCGAGGGCGAAAAGCAGAAGCTGACCGTTCTGATGAACCCTGAAATCGTCTCGATGGAAGGGGAAATCTACGACGAGGAGGGGTGTCTTTCCATCCCCGGCTACTTTGAAAATGTGAAAAGGGCGGCGCGGATCCTGGTGAAAGGGTTTAACCGCGACGGAAAAGAGTTTCGGATCGAGGCCGAAGGGCTCCATGCCCGTCTGATTCAGCATGAGATCGATCATTTAAACGGCGTACTGATGCTCGACCATTTGAGTTCCCTGAAGAGGAATTTATTGCTGAGAAAAATCAAAAAGACCAAAAAGCAGGAGTAACTTGAAAGTCGTCTTTATGGGCACCCCCCGGGTGGCCATCCCCTCGCTTGAAGCGCTCGTTAAATCGGGGGAAACGATTCTCGCTGTCATCACCCAGCCTGACCGCCCCGTGGGCCGTAAGCAGTTTTTAACCGCCCCTCCCGTAAAGGAAGCCGCCCAAAAATATAAACTGACTGTTTTACAGCCTGAAAAGGCCAAAGATCCCGTATTTATCGAATCGATCAGAGCGCTTCATCCCGATATTATCGTTGTAATTGCTTATGGCCAGATTCTCCGGCCCGCTCTTCTGGAAATTCCGAGCCTTGGCTGCGTCAATATCCATGCGTCGCTCCTTCCGAAATACCGTGGCGCGGCTCCGGCCCAGTGGGCCATCATCAATGGAGACAAAGAGACCGGGGTGACGACGATGTTGATGGATGCGGGGCTCGATACCGGGCCGATTCTGAAACAGGCGGTAATTCCGATCGCTCCTGATGAAACATCAGCGACTCTCCTCGATAAAATATCGGTCCTCGGCGCGAAAGTTTTATTGGACACCCTGGAAGGATTAAAGAACGGCGCCCTCAAAGCGGCGCCGCAGGATTCAAGCG
>DATNMI010000274.1:0-5030 GCA_035602375.1 Nitrospiria bacterium
GAGAGTCCCCGGGGATAAATCTCCCCTGGCCCTGATCATCGCACCGACGCGGGAACTGGCGGTCCAGATTCAAAAGGACGCGTTGGCTTTAAACCCTGAGGACCGGTTCGTCGTCCATGCGGTCTTCGGCGGGATGGATTACGAGAAGCAACAGGCTCCGTTTGAAACGGGGGTCGATATCCTCGTCGGCACGCCGGGCCGGTTGATCGATTTCTTCAAGCAAAAACTTTATCATTTGAAGTCGATCAAGGCGCTGGTCATCGACGAAGCCGACCGGATGTTTGACATGGGGTTTATCCCCGACCTCCGGTACCTGATTCGGAAAGCGCCCCCTTACGACCAGAGGCAAACGCTTCTTTTCTCCGCGACGCTCAACTTCAGGGTCATGGAGCTCGCTTATGAGCATATGAACAACCCGGTCAAGATCACCGTGACACCCGATCAATTAACCGCGGAAAAGGTCAAGCAGGTCCTCTACCATGTGGAAAGAAAGAAAAAGATTCTACTTTTGCAGGGATTGTTAAAAAAACTGGAGATGACGCGGGTGCTGATTTTCATCAATACCAAACAGGCAGGCGAAGAGCTCGTGAACCGCCTGGAGCGGAGAGGGTTCTCGGTCCGCGCCATTACCGGAGATATTCCGCAGGACAAACGCCTCAAGATTCTGGAGGATTTCAGGAGCGGAAAACTCCCGATCCTGGTAGCCACAGATGTCGCCTCTCGGGGGCTCCATATCGACGATGTCACTCATGTGATCAATTATGATGTCCCTCAGGACCCCGAAGATTATATTCACCGCATCGGGAGAACAGCCCGGGCCGGTGCCGAGGGAGTGGCCATCACCCTGGCATGCGAAGAGTATGTTTTAAATCTTGAGGCGATAGAAGCGTTAATCAATCAGAAGATACCGCTGGAATGGGCCGATGACGATATGTTTGTCGACCTCCCCCACGAACCGTTTGTCGGGAAAAAACATGTCCGCCGGCCCCCGCCCAGCAATGGCCCCCGCCGCACCGGCAACAGAGAGAGGCCTCCCAGAAGATAGTCCTCTCTCCCTTGAATGAACCTGCGAGAAACCCATTGATCGTCATTCCCGACGCTGCTCGGCCGGGAATGACGACCCTAATTAAGAGTAGCAGCTTCTATTTTCTGATTTTGTAGACCTTGTCATGCTCCCGGACATGGTCGGTCACCTTGATGCCGACGCTTTGGCCGATTGCACCCCTTTGAACCGGCTGATGCTCCAGCTCAATGGATCCGACATTTTCTCTGAGATCGGTAGTATGCCCTTTGATATGAACAATATCGCCGATTAATAGATCCCCGGCCTCTATTTCAACAATTCCGACCATCAAATGATTGTAAAAATGGGTCATCTTTCCGATATATTCATGATCGGATGGCGGAACCCATTCCAGAGGCGCGGCAGGCGGTATGGTCATCGGTTCTGTCACCATCGGTAAGGACTGTTTCCGAAGGACTATAGACTTTGACTTTGGCGCGGAAGCGGTTTTTTTAACAGCCGCCTTTTTCTTGACGGTCTTCTTCGCTGAAGAAGCTTTTGCCGTCTTTTTCCTGGGGGCGGCCTTTTTGGCCGTTGTTTTCTTTTTAACTGTCTTCTTGACAGCCTTTTTAGCCGTTGTCTTCCGGGCCGTTGTTTTTTTAACTGTTTTCGATCCCGGCTTCTTCTTTTTTACGGTTTTTTTGGATTTTACTGCCATCGTGATTCCTCCTTTAAGAAAATGGCGATTAATAAAAAGGCTGCTAAGGGACGATTATTTCCGTTGCTCTAAAGGCACATATTTGAGATCAATCTCTCCTTCGTAAATTTCTGTCGGCCTGAAAATATGGTTGTCTTTCACCTGCTCCAGCCAGTGGGACAGCCAGCCGGCTACCCTCCCCATGGCAAATACCGGGGTGAAGAAATCAGGATCAATGTTCATTTTCTGGTAAACAATCCCGGAATAAAAATCAACATTGGGATGGACCCCTTTGGCACCAAGAAGTTTTTCGCAAACCCGTTCCACCTCTTCGGCAATTTCATAGAGGGGAGATTTTCCGGTCTCTTCGAAAAGCCGTTTCGCAAGCTTCTGAAGAATAACCGCCCTGGGGTCTTTTACCTTATATTCGCGATGCCCCATGCCCATGATTTTCCCCTTCTGGGCCAGCTTGCGCTCCAGGTAACGAGCGGCGCTGGAAACGGAGCCGATTTCTTCAAGCATTTCAAGGACTTCCTGATTGGCCCCTCCATGCAGAGGCCCCTTGAGCGTTCCAACGGCAGAAGAAATAACCGTATAAGGATCGGCCAGAGTAGAAGCAGTTACCATCCCGCTGAACGTTGAAGCGTTCATCGTATGTTCGGCGTGAAGAATCAGGCAAATATCGAGAATTTTCGCGAAAAGGGGGCTCGGCACTTTTCCGGAGAGCATATAAAGAAAGTTTTCAGCATGACCGAGGTCTTCTCTCGGAAGAATATGCTCATCCCCCCCCCTCATCCGGTAATACGCCGCGATGATCGTCGGCGTCTTTGCGATTAGTCTGACCGCCGAAATATACTGGGTTTCCGGGTTTGTGACATCTTTGGCCTCATAAAACATCCCCAGCGCCGCAACGGTAGCCTGGAGCGCATACATCGGATGCCCGCTTTCCGGAAGGCATTTCATAAGATCGGTAATTCGGAATTTTATTCGACGATGTTCCCGGATGTCGCGATCAAATTTTTCAAGCTCTTTTTTGTTGGGAAGCTTCCCGAAAAGGAGAAGGTAACTGGTCTCAATAAAAGTACTCTGTTCGGACAGCTGGTCTATGGGAATGCCGCGGTATTGAAGCTGTCCCCTTGTCCCGTCAAGATAGCTGATTTTGGATTTTGCGGCGGGAACTCCCGATAATCCTGGGGAATAAGAAACCATCCGTTTTCTCCTGTTTCATATTATCGAAAGCAAAATAGACCGGAAACTGGCACAACAATATAAAAATGGGCAGGCCAGTGTCAAGCGGGCATCCGCTTGATAAAGATTTCAAAATTATAACACGGATATGCAAGATGGCAAGTCGGAACTTGGGCGGCCAACAGTTGAAATCCAAACGGTAAATAGGTTATAGTGGCCCCTTATGCGTTTAGAAGCTGAAATTTTTTTTAATGACCTCAGGGATCGGATTTGCAAAGCGTTTGAAGCGCTCGATCCCGGATCATCTTTCCAGAGAACCCCTTGGCAAAGGGATACTGGAGGGGGTGGCGGGGTAATTTCCCTAATGAAAGGACAGGTTTTCGAAAAAGTGGGTGTGAACTGCTCCACTGTTTTCGGAGAGTTTGATCCTGAGTTTGGAAAGGCCATTCCAGGATATAAAGACAAATTTTTCGCGACCGGCGTTTCCCTGGTGGCGCATATGGCCAGTCCCCTTGTGCCCGCTGTTCATTTAAACCTCCGTTACATTGAGACTGAAAAGAAGTGGTTTGGCGGGGGAACGGATATGACCCCTTATTATCCTTTTGAAGAAGATGCCGCCGCCTTTCATAAGGCTTTGAAAACCGCCAGCGATAAACATGATCCCGGCTATTATCCGAAATTCAAAAACTGGTGTGATGAATATTTCTATCTGGAACACCGGAAAGAACCCCGCGGCATCGGGGGAATCTTTTTCGATTACCTTGATTCGGACGTTAAAAAGGATTTTGGATTTGTAAAGGAGGTCGGAGAGGCTTTCCTTGAGGTCTATCCGAAAATCGTCGCCGCCCGTAAAAACCTCCCCTATACCGAGGAACAGAGAGAACATCAGCTCTACCGGCGGGGCCGCTATGTAGAATTTAACCTGCTCTATGACAGGGGTACTGTTTTTGGGCTGAAGACCGGCGGAAATATCGACGCAATCCTGATGTCCCTCCCTCCCATCGTCAAATGGAAATAGAGGTTACTCTTTAAAGATCCGTTTTCACTTTTTCCCGCTCGAACGATACCATCAAGAATCCATTGCTGGGAAGGTTCCTCTCTGCGATATCATGCATGGGTTCAAGATTTAAAGGTCAAGGCCTTTGTAATTATTGTAGTATTTGACACGGAAACATTTTGATGAGGAGGTTAAAATGAAAGCACACAGGATAGTGTTCACGGGGATGATGATGTTCTTGCTCTTCACATCTGCGGCTTTCGCGGGCGATTTTGACTGGCTCCAGGACCTCAATATCAGGGCTGAAGCGGACCCATCGGGTTTCAGGGTGGAACTTGCTACACGCTTTAAAATTGGCAACGCCGAAATCAATGCTGTCATCAGCAACGTTGAAAAACCGGCAGATGCGTATATGGTTCTCCGACTCGGGGAGATGTCGCAGCAACCCGCAGATTACGTCATCAAGAAATACCAGTCAGGAAGAGGGCATGGGTGGGGAGTTCTCGCAAAGAGCCTGGGTATTAAGCCTGGATCAAGGGAGTTCCATGCCCTTAAGCGAGGGCACGATCTGTATGGCAGCGGTGATATCGACACGGGAAACGGCAGGGGTAAAGGCAGAGGCAGAGGACCAAAGTAGAAACTGCGGGAGAAAGAGCGGGAAGATCCCCCGTTTCTCAATAGGGGAGGATCGAAATATCGCTTAATTCAGAGAATCCATCCTCCTCCAGTGGATAAAGTCTAAGCTAGGCTCTCCCCATCACGCTAACCGCACAAATTCTTAAGCCACTGTCTCATAAAGTCTTTGGAGCCCATCTCGGCCATAACCAACTTTTCTGCCTCTAACCAGTCTTGGACGTCATATCCATCGATCTGTCCCCTATTAAGATACAGTTCATAGGCCTTCTGAGCAATGCGTTCGTTGAGGGCCCTGTCTCGGAAGGAATTGTCATCTACGAAGACTGCGACGGAAGGTTGAGTTTTGCTTGAAATATTTTCTAACATAAGATCCTCCATTTGGCCAAGGGGGCTGACTTTGATCAGGGGCCGAAGAAAGTTTCTATGTTTTCTCCTCAGACTTAATTTGGGCTAGAACGATTTGCTCGGCTTCAAGCCAATCACTGAGATCATTTCCATGGCTCGCGCCT
>DATNMI010000276.1:0-3152 GCA_035602375.1 Nitrospiria bacterium
ATCCAGATGAACATTCAGGAGATGGCTACAGCCGTCGTTGAAAACCTGCCGGTCAAGGTGGCGATTCTCAATAACCGTTATCTGGGGATGGTCCGGCAGTGGCAGCAGCTATTTTATGATCACCGGTATTCTTCGAGCTACCTCGATACAACGCCCGATTTCGTAAAACTTGCAGAGGCTTACGGAGCGGTTGGGCTCCGGGCGACCCGTCCCGACGAAGTGGAAGAGGTCATTCGTAAAGCGCTTGAGGTCAAAAAGCCGGTGATTATGGATTTTATAGTCGACCCCAACGAGAATGTTTACCCGATGGTGCCCGCCGGCGGATCCAATTTCGCGATGGTATTCGAAGATCCGAAACCGGTCAGGGACGACAAGCCTTCCAAACAGCCATCCCCTGATTCCATCTTAACAGCGTAAGCTCCGGGAAGGAAATTCACGCATGATCCGAATTATTTCTGTTCAGGTGGAAAACAAGTTTGGCGTCCTTTCAAGGGTCGCGGGACTTTTTTCGGGAAGAGGCTTTAATATCGAGAGTCTTTCGGTCGGGACAACGACCGATCCGTCCATTTCCCAGATGACGATCGTAACGGAAGGGGATGAGCGGATCATCGAGCAGATTATCAAACAGCTCAACAAACTGATCGATGTGATCAAGGTGACTGACCTGACCGAAAACGAACATGTGGAAAGAGAGATGGCGCTGATCAAGGTCCATACCCGGGCTGAAGACCGGGCGGAAGCGCTCCGGATCGCCGATATCTTCCGCGGACGGGTCATCGATTCCACGCCCACGACCTATACGATCGAAGTGTCGGGAGAGATCAGGAAGATCGAGGCGATGATCAATCTGTTGCGTCCTCTCGGAATCAAAGAGATTGTCCGGACAGGACGGATTGCGATTGCCAGGGAAGAGATCAAGCTGTTTGCGCAAAAAGAAAAGAAAGCCGCTGAAGGATAACGGCGGAAAATCACTTAATCAAAGGAATGACGATGAAGATCTATTACGATCAGGATGCGGACTTAGCAGTTCTTAAAAACAAGACGGTAGCCATCATCGGTTACGGAAGCCAGGGGCATGCCCACGCCAACAATCTCAAGGATAGCGGCGTGAATGTGGTCATTGGGGTCCGTCCGGGAAAATCGTGGGAAAAGGCAGAGCGGGCGGGATTAAAAGTAATGAAAGTTTCCGACGCGGCCCAAAAATCCGATGTCGTGATGATTCTGGCGCCGGATGAGCTTCAAGGCGATCTTTATGCCAATGAAATCGGTCCCCATATCAAGGAAGGGGCGTTTCTTGCCTTTGCGCACGGGTTTAATATCCATTTTGGCCAGATCGTCCCCCGAAAGGACCTGAATGTCTTTCTGGTGGCCCCCAAAGGTCCGGGTCATCTGGTCCGGTCCGAATATACCAAAGGGAGCGGGGTTCCGGGTCTCCTGGCGATTTATCAGGATCCCTCCGGGCAGACCCGGCAGATCGGACTGGCCTATGCGCGGGGGATCGGTTCCGCCAGGGCCGGCGTGATAGAAACGAATTTCCGGGAAGAGACAGAGACCGACCTTTTCGGAGAACAGTCCGTTCTTTGCGGAGGTGTGACCGCCCTGATCCAGGCCGGTTTTGAAACGCTTGTGGAAGCCGGTTACGCGCCTGAAATGGCTTATTTCGAATGTCTCCATGAGGTTAAGCTGATCGTTGACCTGATCTACGAAGGCGGAATTTCCAACATGCGGTATTCGATCAGCAATACCGCCAAGTACGGGGACCTAACCCGGGGACCTCGCATCGTTACCGAAGAGACCAGGGCGGAGATGAAGAAAATCCTCTCTGAAATCCAGAGCGGACAATTCGCGAAAGAGTGGATTCTTGAAAACAAGGCGAACCGCCCTGTTTTTAACGCTCTTTCGAAAAAAGGGGAAGACCATCCCATTGAAGAGGTGGGCGCGCGCCTGCGGGCAATGATGCCCTGGTTAAAAAAGGAAAAGCTGGTTGACAGAGCCAAAAACTAAAACGCCGCTCATTGCCACGGAGGGGGTTCCGATCCTCCTTTTTGTATTTGGAATCTTCCTCCTGTCGGCGGTGTTCGGCTGGGTGTCGCTTTCCATTGTTTCCGGCCTTGCTGTCGCCTTTGTAGCCTGGTTTTTCAGAAATCCCGAGCGGAGGGGAACGGACGATCCGAAAGCGGTCATTTCGCCCGCTGACGGAGAGATCATTTCAATCGGTCCTGTCAAAGAAGAACGGTTGCTCAGGGATAAGGCGCTCCGGATCAGCATTTTCATGAACGTTTTTAATGTCCACGTCAACCGGGTTCCATTTTCCGGCAAGGTTCGCGCGATTTCTTATACCCGGGGAAAATTTTTTGCCGCGAATGCCGAAAAGGCATCCCAGGAGAATGAACAGAACGCAATCCTGCTTGAAACGGAAACAGGGAAAAAAATTGTTTTTATCCAGATTGCCGGATTAATCGCACGAAGAATCGTCTGTTATTTAAAAGAAGGGGACGCTGTCATTAGAGGGGAACGGTGTGGTATAATAAAATTCGGGTCCAGGGTTGACGTTTATCTCCCTCCCGACACTCAGGTTCTGGTGAAGCTGGGCGACAAGGTCCGGGCGGGTGAAACCGTTATTGGAGCGTTCAATGATTAAGATGTCGAATGTCAGACAAAAAGGGGTTTATCTGATCCCCAACCTTTTTACGACCGGCAATCTCTTCAGCGGTTTCTACGCCATTATTTCGATTTTTAACGCCGAATATCTGATGGCCGCTTACGCGATTCTTGCGGCGACGGTATTTGACAGTCTCGACGGGAAAGCCGCCCGGTTCGCCCATGCCACCAGCCGGTTTGGAACGGAATACGACTCCCTGGCAGACCTGGTTTCGTTTGGATTGGCCCCGGGCCTTCTCATCTATTCCTGGGCGCTTCATTCTTATACCTATAACCGCCTTGGCTGGATTGCCGCCTTTCTCTTTTTGGCCTGCGGCGCTCTCCGTTTGGCCCGATTCAATGTGCAATCAGCGGTGGCAGACGCCCGCTTTTTCACTGGACTTCCGATTCCAGCCGCCGCGAGCGCGGTTGCGCTGACCGTTATTCTAGACAGCCATATTCTCCGGATGGGCAGGGAAATAAAACCGGTTTTAATGCTGGTCATGACTTAT
>DATNMI010000279.1:0-1899 GCA_035602375.1 Nitrospiria bacterium
TGATCTCGTGAGAGGCGTTGTCAATGATCCGGGGAATGTCTAAAGGGGGAGCAGTCGGCAGAGGGATCGCCTGGGGTTTCATGAACGGAGGAGCCACCGTCCCGGTGTTCACCATCGGGGGAGCCACGCTATTCGCCGCGACGGATTTATCGGGATGCAGGGACTGCGACCCTGGCGCCGTAGGGAGAGACGGCGCCAGGGTAACAGTTTGCTGACCGCCGTGAAGATGTTTTAAAATATCGGCGGTCTGGTACGCGAAGTAAAATGAGATAAAGTAGAGAAAAAGGGCAAAGATGACAGAAGACTGGAAGAACTGGTCCGGTCCTCCGTTCTGACGCAAAGGAAATGCCGGATGTCTAAACCGGTAGGTGTTATACATTTTCTCCCTATTCTACTCTGATCCGTTCAGAATCCCATTCCTTCATGGAATGACTGACGGAAGAAAAATCGTTATAGAAAAATGCAATTAATATGCCTTTAAATAATTATAGCTTAAATTAAAAACAATGATGTAATCCATTGAAAAAAAAGGTGTTTTTTGCATTTAATTTCCTTTCTGCCAATGCTATTTTTTAAAAGTGGTAAACTATTTCCTAAAAAACCGTTATTTTTTTACCCATAAACCCAAAAGACGATTATGGGTCCCTTTTATTCCCCTCTGACAAACCAAGTTGAAATATTTTGCCCACTCGATTTCGTATACAATAGGTTTACTCTCCCCCCTTCATCGATATCCATCACCGGGTTTGCCCCTGAAGTTTGATAGGACGATGTCACGGTAAAACCAAGAGTGCCCTTCATAAAATAAACCGATTGGGAGCCATCCCACCAGCTCAGATCGGCATAATTCAAAAAATCAATTTTCAACGTCGGCGTAAACCCATTTTCCCTGAAGGCAGGAACGGTAAAGGAACTTCCGGTATTACTGGCGGTAAAAAGATTGGTTGTTTGATTTTGGGAAGAGGTAATTGACCAGGTTATAAATGGGACGCCAGTTGTATTGAGTGCCATCGCATAGCTGTCTGACTGTGTAAATAGGGCCGTTTCGACCTGTTGCGGCGGAGAGGTAAATCCGCCTTGGCCTACCGGCCAGTTTGAATAATAAATATTTGGAGTCGTCGCCTGTGCATTGTCGTCTCGCCAAGTGATGGAAATATTTCCATTTAAATCTGTGGCAACAGACGAAAACCTCTGATAGTTGGGAGTCGCCGTTGCTGGGATGTCTGTCGATCTCAATTTATAACCATTCTTGTCCAGTTCAATGTAATGAATTACATATTCTGAACCGTTTGCAACTTCCCAACTAAGGTCAACATTCCCTTCCGGTGAGGAAACCATCGAAGGTCTCTGTTGCAGCACCGTTGATGACGTCTCAGCCTGAAGGGAGGGATTATTGCTATTACTGGTTTTCGCAAATGGAGCGAAGGTTATGGATGAGCCGACAACTCCCTTGACGAGATAAACCTGGAAATTTGTAGTGATATTGTCGTCCCATGCAATAAAAATATTGTTGCCGTCAGTTGCAATAACAGGATTTTCAGGATTAGGGGTTCCAAGAGTTTGAATAATGGTTTTAACATCATCGAGAACATCGTGGGGAGAAGAAAAACTCCCGCTCTTGTCGCCAACCGAATACCAGAGATGCGTAATATTATATAGGTTGGTCGCCACCCAAGTCAGGTAGATCTTTCCCTTGGACGAGGCCATCTTTAACCCAAGCGGAGGACCCTGTAAATTTATAACGGAAGTCACATCTGCGGGAGGCTTTGAAAATGTCACATTGGGACCAGTAGTGAGAAAAAATGAGACACTCCCGAATTTTGAAGGATCCCCTGTAGAAGTGGCCTGTACCGTGACCAGATTATCGTCAGGAAGGTCGGAAGGGGCCTGAAAAAGACC
>DATNMI010000286.1:0-2207 GCA_035602375.1 Nitrospiria bacterium
CCTTGATTCCTCTTCTGAAAGTCTGACGCTCGGGAAACTTCTTGCCGGGCATATCGGAATCGAGACGATTATTGAGGATATCGGCCCTCTGCTCCAGGCCTCGGGCTGTTACCGGCGGAGGGATGAAGCCATACGCGCGCAGGTGCCGGAGTATAATGAAAAATTCAGATCGAAGATCGTCATGAACAATATCCTGGAGCATGACGGACTCAACTTTTTTCATCTCGTTATGGAGTCCGACAAGGGGGTTCAAAAGACTGTCCGGTTGACCGCTCAAGCCTATCTCGGGATTGTAGCGGCCACAAATATGAAACAGCGGGCGAGAAAATTTTTCGAGTATTATCACGCCGACCGCCTCCATTACGCGGTAGCCGGCACGCCCAACCGGCTTGAATATGATCAGGGGTTCTTCGTCAAGAATGGAGACGGATCGGCCGATTTGAAACCGATCGCCCATCTCTATAAGAGCCAGGTCTACCAGCTGGCCGCCTGGCTCGGCATTCCCCAGGAGATCCGGCAACGGCCGCCGACCACCGACACCTACTCCCTTGCCCAGTCCCAGGAAGAGTTTTATTTTTCTCTCCCCTATGAAAAGATGGACCTCTGTTTATATGGAAAAAACCATCAGATATCCCCTGAAGAGGTCGCGGCGGCCGCCGGCCTGACCGCGGAACAGGTCGTCCGGGTCTTTCGCGATATCGACTCTAAACGGAAAGCGACCCGCTATCTTCATCTCGACCCCCTGTTAGTCGAAAAACCGGAAGGTTTATCCTTTTGAAAAAAGCAATACCCAGCCATCTCAAAGGGGCCTCCTTTTCGGAGATCGGGAATCTTCTTTCCAATCCTGTCTGGAAAGAGCGTCTTTTTCTCGCGGTCCCTGCGGCGATCTTCCTGGTCTGTTATGCGAAGGTCCTGAATATTCTGGTTCAGACGTGGATGACCCGGGACGATTTTTCCCATGGCTTCCTGGTTGTACCGATCAGTCTCTATTTGGTGTGGATCGGCCGTGAAAAGTTCATCGGCCTGAAGCCCCGGACCAATCTGGCAGGGGGGATGGCGTTTCTTCTGATCGCGTTTGCGATGGCCCTTTCAGGGAATGCGGGAAGCTTTCTATTGTTTGAGGAACTGTCGCTGATCGTGATGATCGCGGGGCTGGTCCTGCTGCTTCTGGGAACTTCGTATTTCAAGCTGTTGGCACTACCGATCGGATATCTCATCTTTATGGTTCCCGTTCTCGATGATGTCATAGACAGTGTCCAGTGGCCTTTTCAACTCCTCGCGGCCAATATCGGCGTTTCGGTTCTGCAACTGCTCGGTTTTCCGGTTTTTCAGGAGGCTCTAATCATCCGGCTTCCGCACACGACGCTGGAAGTCGCGGAGGCCTGCAGTGGAATCAAATTCCTCACGTCAACCGTAGCGATTGGAATTCCGTTGGCCTGGTTGACCCTGACGACCTGGCCCAGGAGGATCAGCCTCATCCTTTTTGGAATCGTTGTCGCCGTCTTGGCCAATGGCTTGCGGGTGGCTCTCGTGGGCGGTTGGGCCTATTACCACCCCGAAGCCGAGATTCATGGCCCGATGCATATCTTCCAGGGGGTTTTTGTCGCCTGGATCGGTTTTATCGCGCTTTTCGCGGGAGCATGGGTCTTGAGTCGAAATCAGAAAAAACGGGTCATACCGGAAAAAACGATTTCAGAGGCCGCGCCCGGGGGTAGTGAGAAGGAAGAAAAGCAAGAGAGGGTGCGGTTCCTCTCCTGGATTGTGGCCAACATTCTCCTTCTGGCCCTGGGTAGCTTTTATTATTTTCACCATATTTCGCCTATCCCCCTTGCGAAGGATTTCAGCGGGTTTCCAATGGTCATCGGGGATTGGAAAGGGGAAGATCTCAATTTCAAAAAGGATGAGCCTTTTCGAATTGAAAGAGCGGATCATGAAATGGTCCGCAAATATCAGGATAAGAGCGGGCGATCGGTCCGTCTCTACGTCGGTTATTATGCCTCTCAGGACCATTCGAAAAAACTGGTCGGATCCTTTACGAAAGCGTTTCATAGGGGAGCGGTTGAAATTGCCCTCCCCTCCGGACCAGAGGGGGCCTACCCGGTCAATCGGGTCACTTTCCAGAAAAAGGGAGAAAACGGGATCGGCTTTTTCTGGTATGACCTCAATGGCCGGGTGGTCGCCAACCGTATCCATGCAAAGTTCTGGAC
>DATNMI010000290.1:0-5989 GCA_035602375.1 Nitrospiria bacterium
AAAATATGAGCGGGGCGCCTGCCTGGAAGAATTAGGCCGTTACGATGAAGCGCTGGAAGCCTTGAGGAGCGTTCTGCCAGAATACCGCAACAAACCCGTTGTTGAAAACAGGATCCGGAAAACAGAGGAAAAAAAGGCAAAGGCGGCCCGGTCCTTAAATTCGACAGGTCCAAAATCGCCTGATTCAAGACCGCAGGAGTAGGACAAATTAAGGAATGTAGTCGAGGACCGTCACGTCATTTGAATACCAGCCGGTCACATAGATTCTTTTTCCGTCGGGAGAAACCGCGACCCCGGAGGGATTCTTCAGAACCGGATAGGTTAAAAGGACCTTTTTCTCCCTAACGTCAATAATAGATATCGAATCGGATTTGTAATTCGCGACCACGATTTTGGTTCCGTCTGGAAAAAAATCGACGGATTTGGGGTGTTCTCCGACTGGAATTTTGTTGATGACCCGCCGGGCTTCCGTATCAATGATCCAGACTTCGCCGGTTCCCCAATGAGAGATAAAGGCCGATTTTCCATCCCTTGAAAAAATAACGGAACGGGGGTTGTCCCCGGTTTTCAGCGTGGCCGATACCAGGTTCTTGTCCGCGTCGATAATTGTGACATTGCCCCCCCGGAAATTGGGCACGTAAAGTTCATGGCCCCCGGGGGCCATTCCTATCCTGCTGGGAACCAGACCGACCGGGATGGTCGCGATCAATTTGAAAGAAGCGGTATCCAGCACCATCACAGTGTTCGAGGCCCAGTTTCCCACATAGACTCTGTTCCCATCCGGGCTGATGGCGATTCCTTTTGGCTTTTCCCCCATGGGGATTACCTTTAAGATTTTTCTACCCGGATAATCGAGAACCGTCAGCGTTCCGATCCCGTCTTCCACCCAGTTCGTGACATAAAAACGCTTTCCATCAAGAGAAAATACCCCCTCCACGGCATTCGAAGAGAGCGGAATCGTCCCCGTCACCTCCAGGGTAGTGAGATTAATGACTGAGAGGGTTTTAGAAGTAAAGTCGGTGGTCACCGCCTCATTTCCACCCGGAACCAGGATAATCGCCTTGGGCTGTTCTCCCACTGCTATTTTTTTGACCGGTTCCAGGTTTATGGCAAGGGCGGAAAAGGGAACAAAAAGAAGAAGGGGGGATAACAGGAACAGGGCGCGAATTAGAAGCCTTATCATGATATAATCCGGAGGTTATAGATCAAAAGGTAAACCCTATACCGATTTTTGTCAAGCAACGACCCTTAAGAGATTTGCAATGGTTTCTGAACTTCACGCCAGATTGTCCGCATTTATCGGAATTTTCCTGATCATGGCCCTCTGGGAAACGGCGCGGCCGCTTCGACCGCTCCTGTTGGAGAAATGGCGCCGGTGGGGCGTGAATCTTTCAATGATGGTTTTAAATACCCTGATCGTCCGGCTTCTATTTTCCACAACCGTCGTCAATATTGCAGCCCATGGTGAGCAACAGGGCTGGGGAATCCTCTATCAGTTCTCTTCTCCGGTTTGGCTAAAGGTTCTTTTTGCTCTCCTTGCGCTTGATCTGATCGTCTATCTTCAGCACCTTGCCTTCCATGCCTTTCCTTTTTTATGGCGGCTCCATATGGTCCACCATTCCGACCTCGATTTTGACCTGACTACCGGGATCCGGTTTCATCCTCTGGAAATTCTGATCTCCTTCGGGATCAAAGGGGGGGCGGTCGTTCTTCTCGGAGCCTCTCCGCTGACGGTAATCCTGTTTGAGATCATTTTAAACGGAACCGCCATGTTCAACCATAGCAACATCTCCCTGCCGGGACAAATCGACAGATGGGTCCGGTATTTTCTGGTGACGCCGGATATGCATCGGGTTCATCATTCAGTGATACGTTCAGAGACGAACAGCAACTTTGGATTTAATCTTCCCTGGTGGGATCGTTTTTTTCGGACCTACCATCCGGCGCCTCGCGTGGAATTGACCCGGATGACCATTGGACTGACCCAGTTTCCGGACCCCGCGACCCAGACCCTCCCCCGGCTCCTGGCACTTCCTTTTTCGGGCTCTCCGGGGGAATATCCTATTTTCCTCCCCTCAAAAAAAAGAAAACCAAAAGTCCGAAATTTGAATACCCGCGGTTAACTTTACAAATCGGTTAAACTGTATTAGTCTTTGTAAGAAGACGAAAGCCTTTTCAAAACAACGAACCCTTTATAGCGGTCGAATGTCATGTTTTTTCGCTCCAAACCAAATGAGCAGTTGAATCAGGAGATTGAAGCCTTGAGGCGGGAGCTGGCCCTGCTTAAGGAACGGGACATTGAAAATAAACGGTTTACGACTTCTTACAGGAACATCTCCCGCGCCCTAAGGACGATCGAAGCTTGCAACAAACTCCTCGTTGAGGCAAAAGTTGAAAACAAGCTACTCAACGATTTCTGTCAGATTATCGTAGAAAAAGGGGGTTATTACATGGCCTGGGTTGGAATGGCCCAAAACGACCCTTATCAATCGGTCATTCCGGTCGCGCAGGCCGGTTACGAAGCCGGATACCTGGAAAAGTTAAATATTACCTGGGCGGATACGGAACGGGGAAGAGGTCCGACCGGAAGGGCCATTCGAACAAAAACACCGGTCATCGCGAGAAATCTCCAGACCGATCCTTTAATGGCGCCATGGAGAAACGAAATTATCGAACGGGGCTATGCTTCAGCGATTGCTATCCCCCTGATCCATTCCGGCGCGGCCTTCGGATCCGTTCAAATGTATGCGAAAGAACCGGATGCCTTCGATGACCAGGAAGCGGACCTTCTCCTCAGATTATCTGAAAACCTTGCCTACGGTATTATCGCCCTGCGGGAACATGAAGAGCGCAAAAAGGCGGTAACCGAGCTTCGGCAGAGCGAAGAACTGTTCAGAACCCTTGTTGAAAACGCTTCAGACGCCATCTTCATCACTGATCCCAAGGGGAATTTTATAGACGCGAATTTAGCGACCTGCCAGATGTTTAAGGCGATGCGTGAAGATCTTTTGAGATCCAGCATCAAGGAATTTGTTTTAAAGGAGGACCTTCCGGAGGTTGAAAAGGGAATAGAAGCGGTTCTTGCCGGTAACGCGATTGTCCGGGAACGACGGTTCGTTCGAAAGGACGGCACATCTGTTTTAACGGAAATCAGCGCAAAAATGATTGCCAGGAACCGCATTCATGTCTTCGTCCGGGATATTACCGCCAGGAAAAAAATCGACGAAGCGTTGGTCAAGGAGACCAAGTTTGAGTCAATCGGCCTGTTTGCCGGAGGAATCGCGCATGATTTTAATAACCTGTTAACAGCGATATTAGGAAATCTTTCACTCTCCCTTTCCTCGATGGAGAAGTCCAATCCCTTGTTTGAACAGTTGACAGAGGCTGAAGGCGCCGCCGTTCGGGCGCAGGATCTGGCCCGGCAATTGATGACCTTCTCAAAGGGAAGCGCACCCTTAAGGAAGGAGGTTTCTATTGCATCCCTGGTCAGGGATTCGGCGAACTTCGCCGCCAGAGGCTCCTCCCTGAAGTGTCAATTCAATTTACCGGATAATCTCTGGATCGTCATGGGAGACGAAGGACAATTAAGCCAAGTCATTCATAATACAATTTTTAATTCGATTCAGGCTTCTCAAAGCGAGGGTATTATAGAGCTTTTTGCCAGGAACTATCAGACTGACGGGCAGGGGGAGGTTTTTCTAAAACCGGGGACGTACGTGGAAATCTCGATCAAAGACCATGGCGTTGGAATCCCGGAGGAACATTTTCAGAAGATTTTCGATCCCTATTTTACAAACAAGCCGGGGGGTACCGGGCTTGGTCTGGCAACAGCCTACTCCATCGTCAAAAAGCATGGGGGGGAAATTAAAGTCAGCTCGGCCGTCAATGAGGGCGCCACTTTTAATATTTACCTTCCGGCTGTCCAGAAATCGATGCCTGCTAAACCGGATCTGCCCGTTTCCCTGGGGGGAAAAGGAAAAATTCTTTTGATGGACGATGAAGAGCTGGTACTCAATGTCACGTCAAGAATGTTAAACAAGCTGGGGTATAGCGTTGTTCTTGCGCGGAACGGGGACGAAGCGGTGGCAAAATTTAATGAGGCCCTTTCTTCGGGCAGCGTCTTTGACGCGCTCATTCTCGATTTGACCATACCGGGAGGCATGGGTGGCAGAGAGACCTTGCAGAAAATCCTGGCCATTCGACCGGATGTGAAGGCCATTGCGTCGAGCGGTTATTCTAATGACGTTGTCATGGCTGATTGGAGTAAATTTCAGTTTTGCGGGCTTCTTCCAAAGCCTTACCGGTTGACTGAACTGGGAATTACCTTGCGCCAGGTGATTGCCTCCGGATCATAGCGTTGACCCGCGAAGCGCCTTCACAATCGCGCTTCAGCCGCTCCGCCGGGCTCTGTGTAAAATAAAAATTCTTGCAACTTTACGTCTCCGGAGATATGTTAATTAAAATCATTTTGACCTTTCCATTCTCAGAAAAAGGACAGCCATGTTTAATCTCATTCCCAAAGAAGAAAAGTTTTTTGACCTCTTTCTTGAAGCCTCGAAAAACATTAACCGGGGAGGCGCGGCCATCAGGAAATTGATGGAAAATGGTTCCGATATTGAAAAATGCGCCCGGGAAGTGAAGGAGATTGAACATCAAGGCGATACTTTGACCCATGAAATCGTCAAGAAACTGAACACGACGTTTATTACGCCGATTGACCGCGAAGACATCTACGCGCTGGCGGGGGCTCTGGACGATGTTCTGGACTTAACCGATGCGGCGGCCAAGAAAATGGTCATTTTCAAGATCCGGGAGGCCACCCCTGAAGCCAGAGGCCTTGCCGAAATCATCGGCCAGTGTACGGAGGAAATCGTCAGGACCGTTTCTCTCCTGGGAAAGAAGGAAATTCCCTCCTCCCATTTTATAGAGATCAATCGTCTCGAAAACGAGGGAGATAAAGTTTTTCACGAGGCCCTGGAAAAACTGTTCGACGGTGAAAAAGATCCGATCAGAATTATCAAATGGAAAGAGATTTACGAAAATCTCGAGGCAGCGATTGACCGGTGCGAAGATGTTTCCAATATCATCGAGACCATCTCATTGAAAAACAACTGAATTCAGGCCTTTCATTTTCAAAAAATTCCCCAATTGGTTTTAAATAAGGTGTTGCCGCGATGGAGTTTTATTTTCTTGTCCTTGTCATTGTTCTTGCCCTGATATTCGATTTTATCAACGGATTTCATGACTCCGCAAACGCGATCGCGACGGTGATTTCTACCCGCGTCATGACGCCCCGGGCTGCGATTATGATCGCGGCGCTCATGAACCTGATCGGGGCCTTTGCGGGCACGGAGGTGGCAAAGACCGTTGGTTCAGGACTGGTGACGGTTGAAGCGGTAACGCAGGTGACTATTATTTCGGCGCTCGTTGCGGCGATCATCTGGGATTTAATCACCTGGTATTTTGGGCTTCCCTCCAGTTCCAGCCATGCCCTTCTAGCCGGGCTCGTCGGGGCGGGCATTGCTACCGGGGGCTTTCAGGTTTTGATCTGGAGCGGCATGAAGAAGATCCTGATTGCGCTCTTCCTCTCTCCCCTTCTTGGATTTGTATTCGGTTGGGCCGTTATGGTTCTGCTGCTCTGGGCGTTTAGTCGAACTGCCCCCTCCAGGGTGACCGGCATTACGAAGAAGCTCCAGATTGTTTCGGCCTCTTATATGGCATTTAGCCATGGAAGCAACGACTCTCAGAAATCGATGGGAATCATCACAGCAGCGCTTGTGAGCTTCTATTCGCTCAAGGAGTTTCATGTGCCGGCCTGGGTCATCGTGCTGTGCGCCGCCTCAATGGCGATTGGAACGGCATTCGGGGGATGGAGAATTATACGGACCCTTGGGTTGAGAATTACCGCCTTGAAACCGATTCATGGTTTTGCGGCCGAAACATCGGCGGCGACGGTCATTGAAATTGCGTCCCATATCGGGGTCCCCAT
>DATNMI010000291.1:0-1357 GCA_035602375.1 Nitrospiria bacterium
CAAATATCGGATTATAGAAAGGGTGTTCGCGACAAGGTTGCGGTGGGAGAGCATCACACCTTTAGGCTGGCCGGTCGATCCGGAGGTATAGATAATCTGCGCCAGGTCCGCCAGAACCTCCATTTGGGACGGGGTCCCGCCAAGGCTGATCAGTTCCGACTCCGTGAGAACAAAACGGAGGCCTGAGCCGTCAAACCGGTTCTTTCCGTTCTGCCAGGAAGATGACCCGGCAAGAAGCGCCGTTGCGCCGACATGGCGAATTATCCTTCCGACCTCATCCGGTAAAATCTGGGAATGAAGGGGGACAATAGTTCCGTTAAGGCTTAACACAGCAAGATAAAAAGCGATATATTCAGCGGAGTTTTCCATCCATAATACCGCCCGGTCGCCGGGGCCAAACCCGCCCGCCTTCAATCTGTCCCGGAATAAATCCACCTGCCCGGACAGATCGGAATAGGTCCATGAACGGTTCTTATGGACGACGGCGACCCGATCGGGCCATTTCGCCATGCTCCGGGAGATCCTGTCTTCCACCCTTACCGGGTTGATCGTCGTTTTTAGAATCTTTCCCGAATCGGTTTTAGTAAGGGAGGGCCTGATTTCCACATATTTGGGAACCAAAAAATCTTCCAGGTTCTGCCGGCAGTAGCCGATCACCTCTTTTTCGGTCAATCGCGAACCGGTTCTTGGTACGACGATCGCTTTAACCGCCTGCCCCAGAATTTCATCCGGAACACCAACGACCGCGGCTTCAAGAATATCTTTATGCCCATAGAGAACATTTTCCACCTCCTTGGGGCTGACCTTTTCTCCTCTTGTTTTAATCATGTCGTCTTTTCGTCCGATAAAATAAAGATACCCTTCCTCATCGGTGCAGAACAGATCTCCGGAATAAAGCGCCATCTCGCCTCCGATCCAGCCCGGTTTCAAGACCTTTGCCGTTTCCTCCGGCATCTTCCAGTAGCCTCTCATCACATTCGGGCCCCGGACCACCAGTTCTCCAACCGAACCGGGAGGGAGCGGGCGTCCCTGGTCGTCTAAAATGGCCACTTCAACCCCGGGCATCGCCTTGCCGACCGAAGCGGGACGAATATCGATTTGATCCGGGGGGAGATAGGAGACCCGTTTGCATTCGGTCAGTCCGTACATGGAATAGATCTTGATATGAGGAAAGAGCTTCCTTAAACGGGTGATATAGGAAACGGGAAGAAACGCGCCGGTGTTGGTGATATAACGGAGACTGGAAAAATCATACTTCGTCAGATCCCGTTGAAAAAAAATCGCTAACATCGTCGGAACGACCGGCAACCCGGTCACCTTCTCCGCGATCATCTTCTCAAGGATCACCGGAGGATAG
>DATNMI010000292.1:0-2588 GCA_035602375.1 Nitrospiria bacterium
CGCTTAATAAAAGGGTCAGCCGGTTCAATGATAAAATGAGCAAGAAAGAGAGGAAGGCGAGAAAAAAGAAGAGCCCCAGGCCCTCCTTAACCGAGACCTCGCCTGCGGCGATGGGCCGGGTTTTTGTCCTGGCAACAAGGCGGTCAAAACGTCGGTCGGCGATATCGTTCATGACGCATCCCGCGCTCCTCATAAGAAAGCATCCCGCCGTAAAGATAAAAACGTTCAAGAAAGACGGTTTTCCCGAACTTGCGATCCAGAGCGACCAGAGGGTCGGCATCAACACGAGAACCGTACCGATCGGACGGTCAACGCGCATGAGTCTGAGGCACGCCGATAGTTTATTCCTGAAAGGGAGCAAAAAACTACCTGACGGAGAAAAGGGCGGGAGAAAAAACCTCTCTGATTTCAGCCAGAAGATGATCCTGGGCGGAAAGCCTGTATTTTCTGGACCAGAAAAGAGAATCTTCCGGAACGGCAAAGGCTGAGGACAGTTTTTCTGAACGCCCGAGCGCGAAAGACATCCTGTCCTTCTGAGAGTAGTATCCGGGGCTGTCCAGGATTTCGCCGATGAGACGGGTTCTCATTTTAATCTCCTGAAGAACTTCCGGACTGAGGCATTTCACCGGGATCAAAGAAGAGGCATATACCACCTTCTCTTTTCGTTCATTGAGGATCCATAACTCGCGGAAATAGGCCTTCTCGCTTTCGTTGATGCCGAGAAACTCCGAAAGCCCCTCTCCGGCATCGGCCAGTTCCTGATGGACGATCTCCATATGAATCGGGGCTAACAGGAGAGATTTGAGCGATTGCGTCAGCGTACCGCCGGAGGTCAACAGAAGGCGGATGATCGCGGGTACCGGGTTCTCGCGGAGAAAATAGACAAACGAATCGAGGTCGGGCCACTGTTTCACTGGTTTAAAATCGAGATCTTTAAACATGAAATTAGAATACTTGAGGGGAAAATGGAAGTCAAGAAGAGTCCCGATTATGCCCTTGACATTATTCCCAACCTATTGTATTTTAAAACCAATTTTGATTTTGAAGAGCCCGCCCTTTTAAGTGGGGATTTCGCTCGCAACAGGTTTCAATTGCTTCGCCCGGAAAATGGAATAATCTCCTGATCCGCAATGGCCGATCGCAATCTGATTACGAGAACCGATAAGGAAAATTAACAAGATATGAGAAAAGCTGATATTACCAGTGAGCTTTTTGAAAAGATCGGCGTTTCCAAAAAAGAGGGAGCGAAAATTCTCGAAATCATCCTTGGATCGGTCAAGGAGGTTTTAAAAAAAGGGGAGACGGTTAAAATTGCCGGTTTTGGCAATTTTGTGGTTCGTCAGAAGAAAGAAAGAAAGGGAAGGAACCCAAAAACAGGGGAGGAGATCGGCATTACTCCTCGAAAAGTGGTGACGTTCCGCCCCAGTCAGGTTTTTAAGAAGTATGTCAATAATCCTGATAACACAGAAGTTTCTGAGATTTCTGAAGATACCAACGTTTAATAACCTCAATTTCTTTTTAACCGTTCCCGGTAAAAAAGAATGAAACAGGCGAAATCGGTAAAATCTAATAAAAGCGGGACGAAATCCGGGGCGATGACGGTCGTCAAGTTGTCCCTCCCCGGCAAGCCGAAACCCGGAAAAATATTTTACAAGATCGGGGAGGTAAGCCGGATTACCGGTCTTGAAAGCTATGTCCTTCGTTTTTGGGAAAGCGAATTTCCCATCCTCCACCCGAAAAAAAACAGCGGTGGACAGCGGGTTTATCACCCGGAAGACATCAGTCTTATTCTTGAGATCAAAAAAATGCTCTATGAAGAAGGACTGACGATTGAAGGGGCGAGGAAGAAATTGAAGAGGAAAAATAACAGCGCCCCAGCTCTGAATACAGACCTCCACCGGATTCAGAACGAATTGAAAGACCTGTTGGAGCTTTTACATTGACTACCTCGGGGCGTAGCGCAGCCCGGTAGCGCACTCGCTTGGGGTGCGAGTGGTCGCTGGTTCAAATCCAGTCGCCCCGATTTTTTTTCTAAGTCCCGTTCATACGGGACTTTTTTATTTGTGCGCCCTGCCGGGCGCACCTATTCCGATGATCTTGAGAAACAGGAAAAAGGTAATGAAAACCATACTGGTGTCAAACGATGACGGGATTCACTCTCCCGGCATCCATGCGCTTGCAGAGATCCTCTCCGAACTTGGGCGGGTTTACGTCGTCGCCCCGGACCGGGAGAGAAACGCATCGGGGCACGCGTTGACCCTCCATAAGCCGCTTCGGGTAGAAGAAATTAAAAAAGATTTTTTCAGCGTCAACGGGACTCCGACCGATTGCGTCAATTGGGGAGCGCTCAAGCTTTGTAAGAAAAAACCGGACCTTCTCGTTTCGGGAATCAACAAAGGCGGAAATCTCGGCGATGATGTGACCTATTCGGGCACTGTATCGGCGGCCTTCGAAGGGACGCTCCTCAAAATTCAGTCTATTGCGGTCTCCCAGATCGGAGGGCCTCTCTACCATTTTGACGCGGCGGCCAAAGTTGTTCTCCCGCTGGCCAGAATGGTACTGAAAAAAGGACTCCCCAGGGATATTTT
>DATNMI010000295.1:0-8627 GCA_035602375.1 Nitrospiria bacterium
GGTCTTTCCGACTCCTTCTAAAATGCAGCGCGGCTTTACTTCTCATTTGGTTAGCAGCCTGCGGAACAGGCAACCCATCGGGAGGCGGTCATGATCCTAATTTGCCCTTTCCAGTCACTGTTTCCGACAGTGTCACTCAAACCGTCACCGCAACATCAGGGGCAATTATCACAACGCCCGACGGGCTGGCCATGCTGGAAGTTCCTGCTAACGCGCTTAAGCAGAACGCTATCTTTAACGTTCAGGCGTATGTCCCGTCCCAGGTCCCGGGTGTTGTGGCTGGAAAGCTCTTTGTCTTCTACCCTCAGGATCTCAGCGCCGTTCTCTATTCGGGAACTACGCTAAAGGTCACGCTTTGGTATGATCCAGCATCGCTTCCCTCCGGTTATCCCGCCTCTGACCTTCGGTTAGGCCTCTACGATACGGGACGTCTCTGCTGGAAAACGGTTTTTTTAGATTCTCCGGCAGTTTCCGTCACAGGAGCCGCGCTCTCTCCGGTCTCTTCCCAAAGCATCGCCGGTTTAGGCGTATTCGGGATTGTCTTATTTGGTACTAAAACTTGCAGTTAGAAATCAAGAGGGATTTTTAGACCAGGAGAGATTTTTCAGAAGGTAGAAGTCGCCTGAAGGATCGGGAACAAAACCGCTCAGATCCTTTTTTAATACCGTGACATTGTCGAGGGTCCAGAGGCTGATATAGGGAAGATCATGCGCGGCGATTTTCTGGATCTTTTTGTAGACGAACGCCCGCTTCAACGGATCCATTTCCTCCCTTCCTTCCTCGATCAGCCGGTCAACCTCCCGGTTGGCGTAATGGCCCCGGTTGGCTCCCAGAGGGGGAAGACTTGATGAATGAAAAATATCAAAGTAAAAATCAGGGTCCTGGACGCCGATCCATCGGAGGGAGTAGACCTGAAAATTCCCGGAGCGTATATCGGCGTAAAAGGTCCCCCACTCGAAGGTCCGGACATCGAGCGCCACACCGATCTCTTTGAATTCCTGCTGAAGCACCTCGCCGATTCGTTTTGCAAGGTCGTTCTGGGACGTTTTATAGGTGAGCTGAAACCGGATTCCTGTTTTTGGATCGGGCTTGAGCCCCGCCTCGTCAAGAAGCTTTGCCGCTAAAACCGGATCGTAGGAATAGGTTTCAACATCCGGCTCATAAGCCCAATGTCCCGGCGGCAACAATCCCGTCGCTGGCTTGCCGAGGCCCTTTAATATTTCCTGGATGATCAGGGAGGTATTCATGCCATGGGCTAGGGCCTGGCGGACCTTTAATTTTGATAATACCGGGTCGCCTAGATTCAGTCCCAGATAAGCGTATGCCGATCCGGGCGATTTAATGACCTGAAAATGGGCGTCTTTTTCCAGAAAAGGGAGAAAATCGGGAGGAAGCGCGTTCTCCAGCAGGTCAAGGCTCCCTTTCTGGAGTTCCATTTCCCGGATCGTATCTTCCGGAATGACTCTAATGATCAGCTTCTTGATCCCGGGAGGCGCCCCTTGAAATTTCGGATTTGCAGTTAAGACAAGTTTTTCATCTGGAATCCATTCGGCCAGTTGATAGGGACCGCTTCCGATCGGGTGGAGGGCGTAATCGGTCCCCGCTTTTTCGACCGCCTTTTTTGAAACGATTCCCTTGGAAAGAAGGGTGAGAAACGGGGAATAGGGTTTCTTCAGCTTGAATAAAACAGTCTGATCATCCGGTGTATCGATCCGGTCGATGATTTCATAGGCCTTCCGGTGAGGCGAGGCTGTTTTCGGGTCCAGAATGGAGTCAAAGGTGAATTTGACATCCCCAGAGGTCAGGGGGGCGCCGTCTGAAAAGAAAAGGTTTTTTTTGAGGTGAAAGAGAAGGGTCGTGGAATCCTTGACCTCCCACGATTCCGCGAGGTCTCCGGCCGCCCGCGACGAGGGGTCAAGCCGGACAAGCGGACTGAAAATCAGGTTGCCGATCCTGCCGGAATAGGCGTCGGTCGCAAACCGGGGGTCCAGCTGCGTCGGACCGCTTTCGATTCCGATCCGGAGAGGCCGGTCTCCCGGCGCCTGTTTTGAAAGACATCCGGGAAAAATGAGAAGGGCCGCGGCCAGAAAAAGGAGCGGGCCGGCGTTTTTAGGCAGAGAGGGCTCCCTTTTCATTGTCAAAAAAAATGATCGGCTTTCCGGCGCCTGAAATCACCTCTTCGTTAATCAGACATTCCTTGACGTTCTTGAGAGAGGGAAGCTCATACATCAGATCGAGCATGACCTCTTCGAGAATCGCCCGAAGGCCCCTGGCCCCGGTCTTCTGCTGAAGCGCTTTCCGGGCTACGGCCAGTATCGCGGGGTCTGTGAACCGGAGCTTGACCTTTTCAAAGGAAAAGAGTTTTTCATACTGCTTCAATAGGGAGTTTTTCGGCTCGATCAGTATGCGGACCAGCGCGGCTTCATCAAGATCCAAGAGCGTCGCGATGACCGGAAGACGTCCCACAAACTCGGGAATCAGGCCGTATTTTAAAAGGTCTTCCGGCTGAACGCTTAAAAGAAGTTCGCCCACCTTTCGGTCATGTTTTGCCTTGATGTCGGCTCCGAAACCCATCAGTTTTTTGTTCCGGCGCTGTTCAATGATGTTATCAAGGCCGACAAATGCGCCCCCGCAGATAAAAAGAATGTTGGTGGTATTGACCTGGATGAACTCCTGGTGCGGATGTTTTCTTCCCCCCTGGGGTGGAACATTGGCGCTGGTCCCTTCGATCAGCTTCAAAAGGGCCTGTTGGACCCCTTCGCCCGAAACATCCCTCGTAATAGACGGGCTGTCGCTTTTCCGGCTGATCTTGTCGATCTCATCGATATAGACGATCCCTCTTTGCGCCCGTTCGACATCGTAATCGGCCGCCTGGAGAAGTTTCAGGATGATATTCTCCACGTCTTCCCCGACATAACCTGCTTCGGTCAGGGTGGTCGCGTCGGCAATCGTAAAGGGAACATCTAGAATTTTCGCCAACGTCTGCGCCAGAAGCGTTTTGCCCGTTCCGGTAGGACCGATTACCAGGATGTTGCCTTTATGAAGCTCCACGTCGTCGGGGTCGTTCTTGGCGCTGATCCTTTTGTAATGGTTATGAACCGCTACGGAGAGGATCTTCTTCGCCCGCTCCTGTCCCACCACATACTGGTCAAGAATTTTCTTGATTTCCGCCGGTTTGGGCAGTTTGGAAGTGACCGCCTCCTTCCCGTCTTCCCACTCCTCGGCGATGATATCGTTGCAAAGGTCGATGCATTCATCGCAGATGTAGACCGTCGGTCCCGCAATCAGCTTCCGGACCTCCTCCCGGCCTTTTCCGCAAAAAGAACATTTTAATCCGTCTTCAAGTTTTTCCTGCCTGGCCATTTACCCGTTCCCGTCCTTTTTTAATTTTTTGTCCTGAGGCGCTTTGGAGATCACCTCGTCAATCAACCCATACGCTTTGGCCTGCTCCGCAGACATGAAATAATCCCGTTCGGTATCGACCTGGATTTTTTCCATGGCCTGCCCCGTATGATGGACCAGGATCTCATTTAACCGCTCTCTCATTTTCAGGATTTCTCTGGCATGGATCTCAATATCGGTGGCCTGCCCCTGAAAACCGCCCAACGGCTGATGGATCATGACCCGCGAGTTGGGAAGGGAATATCTTTTCCCCTTGGCTCCCGCGGCAAGAAGAAGCGCGCCCATGCTGGCGGCCTGCCCCAGACAGATGGTGGAGATGTCCGGGCGGATATACTGCATGGTGTCGTAGATCGCCAAACCGGCGGTGACAAGCCCCCCGGGACTGTTCACATAAAGATTGATGTCCTTGTCAGGGTCCTCCGCTTCAAGAAAGAGGAGCTGCGCGATGATCAGATTGGCAAAAATGTCGTCTATCGGGGCTCCGATAAAGATGATTCTGTCTTTCAAGAGCCGGGAATAAATATCGTAGGCCCGCTCTCCCCGGCTTGTCTGCTCAATGACCATAGGTACTAGCATATTATTTTAGTTCTCCTCAGTGAAATGAAACGGCTCCGTTAATAAAAACTTCAGCTTTCTTCAATGACGGCTGTCGACACGAGAAAATCGAGGGTTCTGCTTTCAAGAAGACGGGACTCAATCACCCCCAGGGAACCTTCCGCGTCCTGGATGTTCTTCTTCGCCTCTTCAAACGGCACATGCGCTTCGTGAGCGATCTTCCGGATCTCCTTTTCTACCTCCTGGGGAGTCACGGAAATATTTTCTTTCCTGGAAATCATGTAAAGAATCAGGCTTCCCTTCACCCGCTCGCGCGCCAGAGGCTCAAACCGGTTTTTAATCTCGCCAATATCTTTTAATCCCTCCTGCTTCAGGTCTTCATCCCGAAGCCCCCGGATAATGCGGACCAGTTCCCGGGTCACCAGGCTGGGAGGCAGTTCAAACTCGTGAAGCAGATTCAACGACTTGATCACTTCATTTTTTAAGACGGCGTCGCGCTCCCGGTTAAACCTGCCGACCAACTCCTCTTTCAGCTTTTCCCTGAGCTGGGGGACCGAATCCATTCCGAAATCCTTGGCAAAGTCTTCATTGATTTCCGGAAGGACCTTTTTCTTGATATCCTTGATCGCAACTTTAAACCGGGCCTCCTTGCCCGCATTTTTTTCCGGCTTGATATCCGCGGGAAGCGTGACTGTAAACTCCGCCATCTCCCCCTTCCTTTTTCCGGTCAGATTTTCCTCAAAACCGGGGATCAGCGCTTTTGCTCCGATCTCTATGGGGTATCCTTCCGCTTTGCCCCCTTCCATCGGTTCAGCGCCGATAAACGCTTCAAAATCGATGATCACATGGTCTTTTTCACCGACCGCATGATCGTCGGACACCGGCTCCAGCATGCCATGCATATTTCGAAGGGATTCGATGCTCCGGTCGACATTTTCATCGGTCACCTCATGTTTCTGAAGCTTGAGCGGCAATCCGGTATAGCCTTTCAAATCAAACTTTGGACGGACCTCCACGGTCGCTTTGAACGAAAGCGGCGCATTTTTGATGATTTCCACATTTTCTATCCGCGGATACTCCACCGGATCAATCCCGGACTCCTTTACCGCTTTCTGGTAATAATCGGGAACAAGCCGCTGGATGACGTCGCTTTTGATCTCGTCTTCATATTTCTTTTCCAGAACGTTCTTTGGAACTTTCCCCTTCCTGAACCCCGGAAGTCTGACGGTCTTCACCAGGTGGGAATAAGCGTGGGCGATCTCTTTTGAAACCACCTCTTCAGGCACCTCGACCGACAGGGTTTTTTGAATCGGGGAATCATCCACTAAAGCAAATTTCATTCAGATCCTCTATATTTTTCTTCGGGTTTCACTTCAGATAACAGGCGCGGCGGAAATCCCGGTGGGCCTTAAACAAATCATCTCCATCTTAATGGATCACCCCGCTCAAAGTCAATGATTTACAGGGCTTTTTGGATCTTCCATCCTGGTCCGATCCGGTTTTTGCCGTTCCCGTCACCGCCCGTAATGATGACCTTATCCCCTCTCCGGAGAGAGCTGAACCCGGTGTTTTGATCCGTCTCCTCTTTATCCAGCAGATAGAACCTTTTTCTTCCGGACTCATTACAGAGAAAGAGCTCTTTTTTCCCTTTTGTCATAATCATTTCGCTGACAACGCGCCATTCACCGGGAACATGACGAACAAAAGGACCGGCCCGCCTAAGAATCAGGCCTGAGTACTTCAGGGAATCTTTCCTTTTTCCGGTTAATGCATCGAGTTCTGAAATCCATTCAGGAGGATCCCACGGCTTTTCCTGATGGCACCAGTCTTTTTCCGACCCGCCGGGCGCCAGAATGGGACAAGGCCCTTGATGAAGACAGGGAAAGAGGATCGTCGCCCGTCCCGTTTCCACCAGCCGGTTTCTGAGAAAGAGAAGATCCCGGCTGGTGTCCCGGAGGGCCGGTTCGAGAAGGATCAGCCTCCCATCCGGTTCCAGCAGGTCCAGGAGTTCCGCCATCCAGGCCCCGAGCTTTTGCTGACCTTTCACCGATCCGTTCAGATTCAGCTCATTGAGCAGATTCCCCGCGAAAATAAAATCATATCGGGAACCGTTTTCAGGAAAATTTCCGGGCACTTTTCTTTCATCCGTTTTAAAACGCAATTCCACCTTTCTATCGGCCAGCGGTTTTGCAAGGATGTCGCGATATCGGCGAAACAGCGTTTCGGAATACCGGAGAAACTCCCTTTCGCGGTCCACAGACCGGATCGATATTTCCCTGTTTTGAAAATAAGGGACGGGGTATCGCGCCGCAAAATCAAGAAGACCCAGACCGGCCGTTCCCGGCCCGGCGCCCAGATCAAGAACTTCGATTTTTCGAGGAAGCGGGTTTTCTCCCTTTATCCCTTCCAGACATTCAAGAAGCAGATAAGACATTTTAAAAAAATTGGCGGGAAGAAAATAGGCCAGATAGGCCAAATGTTCCCCCTTTCCGTAGAAAGGGCCCTTGGGTCCGTCTGGCGCTTCAGGTAACGCGCCGATTCGGTTAAACCGGTCGGAAAGACGGGAAATGACCGGCGCGATATCGTGGAAAAAGCGATGGCGGGTCGGTTTTCCGGATTCCGCCAGACAAACCGATTCAAGGAGCGAAATAAATGGTTCGGAAAACCTGAAATACGTTTCCTTTTCTTTGGCCAAATCCCCTCCCATGAAATCGCTTAAATCCATTCCTTGACATTCCTCCCTTTCCTGTGATACCTATGTCAACTTAACTTATTTTCATACTTTTCAAAATTTGAGGAGATTTCATGTCCAGGGTTGTGAAGAAAAGAAGAAAAAAAATGAGAAAACATAAACATAAGAAGCTTTTAAAAAGAACCCGGACTCAGAGAAAACGGAAATAGTTAATTTAAGGAGCAGGACTGTTGTCAAAAAGCCCAGCCAGCGAGACCCGGAAAGTCCAGGTTACGGTTCGCACCCATAGCGCCACTTATGCCGGCACCATTTATGTGCCGGCAATCCGGCGAAGAGTCTCTGACGTATTAAATGACGAAGCGAAGATATTCATTAATCTGACCGAGGTCAGCATCAACGGCGCCAGCGAAAAGATCCCCTTTATTTCCATCAATAAAAACCTGATCGAATCGATCATAGAATAAAAATCAGTTGAAAAATTGACCGGTTGAATCGTTTAAAAACAATACTCAACTGAGCTTCAACAGTCTTTGCGCGTTTTTAAACAGGATCTTTTCGCGCACCTGCGGTTTGAACCCCGCCTTTTCAAAATCTTCCATCCACCGTTCCGGCTTGATAAACGGATAATCCGATCCGAACAGAACCCTGTCCTGTAAAATTGAGTTGGCATACTGGATCAGCGTGGGCGAAAAATATTTCGGAGACCATCCCGACAGATCAATGTAAACATTGGTTTTATGAACCGCCACCGCGAGCATTTCATCCTGCCAGGGAAAAGAAGGGTGGGCCCCGATGATCGTCAGATCCGGAAAGTCGGCGGCGAGATCGTCCAATAAGGGAATCGGCTGACCATATTTGAGCTGAAGGCCGTTCCCGCCGGGAACCCCCGCTCCGACGCCCGTCGTTCCGGTATGAAATAACAACGGGATTTTGAGCGAGGCGCAGGTCTCCCATAGGGGGTAAAACCTTCTGTCATTGGGATAAAAAGCCTGGCAGATGGGGTGAAATTTCAACCCCTTTAACCTGAGGTCTCTCGCCGCCGTTTCCGCCTCCCGGATCGCGATCGCCCCCTTCCAGGGATCGACGCTCCCAAAACCGATAAAAACGTCAGGGTAGCGGGAAACAATTCCGGCGATATACTCGTTGGTCACCCGGGGAAGCCCGGTGCGGGTTTCCGCGTCCCATGCCAGAAGGACCGCCTTCATATCAAGCTTTTTATAATAATCGGCCATCTGCTCCACGGAAACGGGGGGATTGTCTTGCCTGAAATAATGAAGCGCGTCTTTCATATATTTCCCTCCCGCGTCTACAAGGTATTCCCTCGTGCCGGGATGGACATGCATGTCAATCGCGATCATAACCCTGGATTCCCTTTCCGTCTTTTTAGGGGCTCGCGTCGCCCCCTTCACCGGCACAGCCGGATGAAGCTTCCCCCTCTCGCTCGCTTTGCTCGCTGGGCTGTTACATAATAACAGGGGTCCCCTACCAGGGTAAATCTATTTGATTTGAGAAAATATAAAAGTATATTATGACAGATGGCGGTTTGCAAACCGTTTTAGCCCCTCTAATTTGGAAAACCTTATGTTCGCTGCGAAAGCGCTTCCAAAGCGAGCTCGGAGGGAGGGTTAGGGTGGGGGTGTCGCCTCGGGGAAACTTCATTTAAACATGGATCTTGTAGAAAAACAGAAAGCGGAACTGCTCAAAATACTTCAGGAACTTAAACAGAGCGTCCTGAATTCCATTGAGTATTCAATTGAAAATATAGAAATACTCCAGATCGACACCTATTTTTCGGCCGAAGAAAGCCTGGAGCGCATCATCATCGGCATTGAGCGGCTGGAAGAAGACTTTCAGGGAAAGCCCTTCCGCGAAAAATTGAAGCAGATCGAAACCCGTCTTTTTTTCCTGGAAGAGCGGTTTGAGGAGACGGACGCGGAGATGAGACAGCGGCCCGCCCGAAAAAGACTTCGCAGGATCA
>DATNMI010000248.1:0-10182 GCA_035602375.1 Nitrospiria bacterium
ACATTTATATCGCGGCACTTCTTACGATATTGATTAAGGCCATCATTATTCCCCTGATCTTAAAAAGAGTTATCGAACGTCTGAATGTGAAACGTGAACTGGTCCTCAATATCAATATCCCTGCTTCCCTTTTAATCTGCGGGGCATTGGTCATCTTGGCCTTTTCCGTGACCCAACCGATTATATCGCTGGGCTTTCTCCTAACAAAAGATTCTCTGGCTATCGCCTTGGCCATCCTTCTGATCGGTTTCTTTACCATGATTTCCAGAAGGAAGGCGGTGACCCAGGTCGTCGGTTTTCTTGTCGTTGAAAATGGCATATTTTTAGGGGCGACCGCTGCAGCTTACGGGATGCCGCTGATTGTGGAATTGGGTGTTTTCTTCGACGTGCTGGTGGCTGCCCTTATTATTGGAGTCTTCACCCATCGACTTCAGGATACTTTCGACAGTGTGGATGTCAGCAAACTGACCGGAATGAAGGAGTAAATCTGTGTCGGTTCCGCTTTTGATCTTGATTTTTACACCCTTGTTGGCTGGATTATTGAGCCTTGTAATGAGAACCCAGAGAGCGCTCGAGCGACTCCAGTGTATCCTTGCGGTTGTCCTGTGGGGCTCCATGGCCTCGGTAGTCAGCAGTTTTGCTTCGGGATCTGATGTTTCGACGGGATACCTCCTGCGGGTTGATCCGTTAAGCGCGTTTATGGATTTCATGCTTGCCTTTGTTAGTGGTACGGGTCTCCTGTTCGCTGTAGGTTACATGGGAGAAAAGCTGATCCGCGGAGAGATGAAGCTTAATCACTATTGTCGTTTTTTTTTCTTTTTCAACTTTTTCCTCTTTGCAATGCTATTAACTGTGAACCTGGACAACATTGCCTTAATGTGGATCAGTTTGGAAAGTTCAACCCTTGCGGCTGCGCTTCTTGTTGGTTTTGAGCGGACTAAAAGCGCCCTGGAGGCAGGATGGAAATATGTCATTTTGAGCTTTATCGGCATTGCATTATCCCTTTTTGGGACAGTGTTGATGTATTACGCTTCGGAGCATGTCCTGGGGGTCGGCATGGAGGCTCTAAGCTTGAAAGCTTTGTATCGCGTTTCCCCATATCTAAATCCGGCCGCCTTAAAATTGGCCTTTATTTTCGTGTTGATCGGTTATGGAACGAAGGCAGGTGTTGTGCCCATGCATACCTGGCTGCCGGATGCCCATGCGGAAGCTCCCACTCCGGTTAGCGCCATCCTATCCGGGCTGATGCTGAATGTGGGGTTATATGCCTTGCTTCGTTTTAAAAGCATAACAGATCAGGCCCTCGGAGAAGGTTTTACCGGACCTTTAGTGCTTGGATTCGGACTCCTTTCTCTCACTGTAGCGGCATTTTTCATGTTAATTCAAAAGGACTATAAACGTTTGTTGGCTTACTCAAGTATTGAACATGTTGGAATCGCAATGGTCGGTTTTGGCGTCGGTGGACCGCTCGGGGTTTTTGGAGGTTTTTTCCACATGATCCACCATGCCCTGGTAAAGTCCACCGCGTTCTATTCCGCGGGAGGGGTTCTGCTAAAGTCCGGTCATAAAGAAATGGAGCGAATTACCGGCATGCTGAAACGGCTGCCGATCGCGGGAATTGGTCTCCTTCTTGCGGCCATGGGTTTGGCCGGAATGCCTCCCGCCGGGCTGTTTGTCAGCGAGCTTTTGATCGCCACCTCGGCTTACCGGAACTATCCGGTATTAACTTATCTGTTTTTGACCCTGCTGATCCTTACGTTCGGAGCTCTGATGTATCATATTCCACACATGGTTTTGGGAAATACGACAGAAAAAGATGAGCCGATTAACGATCGTACCCGTAATTTTATTACTACGGCTATTTTGATTAACCTGGCTGCGATGTACTATGGAGGGTTTAATCTGCCCTGGTTTTTACGGACCATGACTGTTCCAATGACCGGGATTTTTGGCGCAAGGATTGAATTTCCGTGATTCCAATCATTCTGCTCCTGATTTTACCTCTTGTGGCAGGCTTTCTAAGCCTGGGATTAAGATCACCCAGGATCCTTCACGCCATTAATCTGACAACGATTCTTCTCCTGGGAGGGGCTCAGTCCACGATCACGACACGCCTGCTGCATGAAGGGCCATTTTTGCTGTTCAACGACTTCATTGCGGTGGATGCTCTTACGTGTTTCATTCTCATAATTGTTTCAGTGGTGGGGTTTACTTCCTCTCTTTACTCCTGGTCTTATTTTGACCAACACCTGGCAGAGGGGAATATTACTCCAAAGCGGCTGAGCCGGTATTTTTTTCTCTTTCATATGTTTATGTTTACAATGATTCTGGCGATTCTCGCAAATAATCTTGGCATTCTCTGGGTTGCCATTGAGGGGACGACGTTAGCGACGACTTTTCTGATCAATTTCTTCAAGCGAAAATCTTCGTTGGAAGCAGGATGGAAATATCTGATCCTCTGTTCTGTCGGGATTGCTCTGGCTCTGTTTGGAACGGTCCTGATGTTCTTGTCATCCGTGAGGGCCCTGGGGGACATCAGTGCGGCTCTCAATATTTCAGAACTGATACGGGTTGCCGGTCAATTGGATCCGCACGTTCTTAAACTTTCTTTTATCTTTATCCTGATTGGCTACGGAACCAAGATTGGCTGGATTCCCATGCACACCTGGGTGCCTGAAGCCTATAGCGAGGCGCCAGCGCCGGTATCAGCCATGCTGGCGGGAGTCCTGGAAACGGTAGCTTTTTATGCGGTGTTGCGTGCCAAGACGGTGATGGATGCTGTGGTCCCTTCCGGCTACGCCGGCCATCTTCTCATTGTTTTTGGCTTCCTTTCATTTGTTGTTGCGGGGTTTTTTATTCTGGTCCAACGCGATTTTAAGAGACTTTTCGCCTATTCAAGTATTGAACATATGGGGATTGCGGCCATCGGATTTGGAATAGGCGGCTTCGTGGGAAGTTTCGGGGCGCTGTTTCATCTTCTCAATCATGCAATTGCCAAATCATTGGGATTTTTTGCGGCTGGAAATATCCATATTTTTTTTGGGACGCGTGAGATTGGTAAAGTGCAGGGTTTGGCAAGGGCACAGCCAATAACGGCCCTTGCTTTTTTAATCGCGGGATTGGCTCTGGTGGGGATGCCACCTTTAGCCCTGTTTGCAAGTGAGTTCTCGGTATTGTCCGCGCTGGCCACGCAGGTCTATCGGAGTGACACCTTACATCTGGGAAGGTTTATTACTATTTCAGTAACTGATGAAGTGCGCAATCTTGTTTTGGTTATTCTATTTCTATTGGTCAGTGTGGTTGTATTCGGTGGTTTTATGTACCGGGTGATGGGGATGATCTGGGGAAATCCTTCCCATCAATCTGTCCACAAAGCCAAAATGGGTTTCGGCGGCATTCCACTCGTTTTAAGCATGGTGGTAATTACGGTGATGGGCATTTTCATTCCAGGTTTTCTCAAGGACCTGATGAATTTTGCAGTCACCATTTTATCCGGGGTAAGGTATGGGTGACCTGAACGAAATCATGGAAGAAATTATTAAGACCTTCAAAGATCAGATTCTTGATTCAGAGCGTATCCAGGGAATACCGGTTTGG
Organism: Nitrospiria bacterium; assembly: GCA_035602375.1. Taxonomy (GTDB): domain Bacteria; phylum Nitrospirota; class Nitrospiria; order JACQBW01; family JACQBW01; genus DATNMI01. Next base: position 3,598 of record DATNMI010000248.1, read on the forward strand.
TATATTAAAAAAGAAGATATTCCTGAAATTGCCGCCCACATTCACAAAACCCCTTCCCTTCGCGGAACTTTATCCATGCAATGGGCGGCGGATCTAAGACCAATGCGCCGGGCATGCAGGATTTACTATCTGTTTTCACTGGAATCGGGAGGAGAATGGCTGATATTGGCGACAGACCTCGCGGAGGGAGACCGGTTGTTTTCTTCGATAACACCGCAAATCCACGCGGCTAAATGGTACGAGCGTGAAATACGGGATATGTATGGCCTCATCCCGGTTGGACATCCGGACCAGCGCCGACTGGTTCGCCATGAACATTGGCCCAAAGGGGCACATTCATTAAAAAAGGATTTCCCCTGGAACACTGTTATGAAACGAGAAGACGGAACTTATACTTATCGGCGTATCGAAGGCGAGGGTGTTTTTGAAGTGCCGGTCGGACCGATTCATGCCGGCATCATTGAGCCGGGCCACTTCCGCTTTTCAGTGGCAGGAGAACCAATCCTGCAGCTGGAGATCCGCCATTTCTGGAAACATCGGGGAGTTGAGAAACTCTTCGAGAATTTATCTTTAATCAATGGAGTCACGTTGGCCGAGAAGATTTCCGGGGACACCTCCTTTGGACATAGCCTCTGCTATTGTCAGGCGGTCGAATCGCTCCTTTCCGTTGATGTTCCTCCGCGTGCTGAATACCTTAGAACCCTTTTTTTGGAGCTGGAACGGTTGCACAATCACGTTGGCGATGTCGGTGCCATCTGTAATGACGCGGCCTATGCGCTCGCCCTCGCCCATTGCAGTCGAATGAAAGAGCAAATCATGCAATTAAACGATCGTTTGACAGGTCACCGCTTTCTTCGAGGAATCAATAGGGTAGGGGGCATGGCATTGAACCTTGATTCCGCCCAACTCAAGGTCATTCTTGCCGAAACGACCGAGATTGAAAATGATTTTAGAGAACTTTCAAATATTTTGTTCATTAATGCTTCACTCACGGACCGGTTAGAGACAACTGGAATACTCAAAGAGCGAACGGCCAGGGACCATGGCGCTGTGGGAGTGGTGGCAAGAGCGTCGAATATTAACCGGGATGTCCGCAGGGATCGTCCTTTTGCAGCATACGGGAAACTGAATATCAAAGTTCCCGTCTTTCAATACGGCGATGTACGGGCGAGACTGCGAGTTCGAATCGAAGAAATTTTTGAAACGATCTCGATCATAAACAGAATCTGCAGGGAAATGCCCGCAGGACTAATCTCTGCCGATCCTGTTAAGATCGCGAAACCGGGGGAGTGGGGCCTGTCGGCTGTGGAAGGATGGCGAGGGGAAATTCTCTGTTTTGTCATGGCCGGCAAGAATGGAAAGATTCACCGGTGCAAGGTCAGGGATCCGTCCTTTGTCAACTGGCCAGCGCTTCAGTATGCGGTTTTGGGGAATATTATTCCTGATTTTCCTTTAATCAACAAGAGCTTCAATTTATCTTATGCGGGAAATGATTTGTAGACATTCTTTTTCCCAACCGTAAGGAGGACTTATATTATGTTTCGAATTATCAAAAAGAGCCTGAAGAAAGGTATCGTGACCGGCCAATACCCGGTCTCAGCTCAACCTGTTCCCGAGGTCTCTGTGCCGTCGCAAAACAAGGTTACACCGTTCCATCGGTCACTTTCGATCCGAGAAGTCGATACCGGGTCCTGTAACGCCTGCGAAATGGAGATGAATGCGTTGATGAATCCGATTTATGACGCGGAACGGTTCGGTATTCATATTGTGGCCTCTCCGCGACATGCTGATGCCCTGGTGATTACGGGACCCGTCACATTTAATATGGAAAAAGCCTTGAAAGATGTCTATCGAACGACACCGGGACCCAAGGTGATCATTGCCCTTGGCGATTGCGCGATTGACTGTGGAATGTTCAAAGACTCCTACGCGGTGACCGGTCCGGTCGAAAAGCATCTTCCTGTTGATGTCAAGATCCCTGGATGTCCGCCGCGACCAAGCGAGATTCTCGAAGCCTTATCTGCTCTCATGGGTCGAAAAAAAGGGAGTAAGAATAGACTGTAATAATGAAAAAGGCGTTAAAACCGCTCGACAGCCTTAAGTTAAACGATATGATTGATAGAGCGCACATGTTAAAATAATATTATGAATGCAGGATCTTCCAGATGCTAAGACCCAACCCAGAACAAACACTTTTTGGATATATCCCGGTTCGATTGATTGCCTCAATAATACTCGTATTCTTGGTGGCGATTTCCTTGATCTTCATTTTGGGATTTGAACGGGAAAAATATTTACTGGCATTTTTGTTTTTGTTGACGGTTTTGGGTATCACTGTTATAGCAACCTATCAAAGTTATCATACGGTCCGAAGTGCCCTGGAAAGTGTCAAAAGCCTTGCCCGCAATATTCTTGAAAGTATACCTACCGGGGTTATTACTGTAAATTCCGGAGGAAAAATCACCTCAATCAATCCTTCTGCCGAGAAAATCCTGAAATTGGGGAATAACGAACTGGGAAATCTTATAAGCGAGCTGGTGCCGCATTCAGTAACTCTTGGAAAACTCTTAACTGAAGCGATGGCGGAGGGAAGGCTCTTTCATGACCGGACGGTAACCTATCAGAAAGAGGGAGAGACTCTGGTTCTCTGGGTGACTTTGTCAGAACTGAGAAACGAAGGAAAAAGAGAAGGATTGATTCTCTTGGTAAAAGACATTTCAGAAATCAATCGCCTGGAGCAAAAAGTCCGACGTTCGGAGAAATTATCAGCCATCTCCACGCTTTCAGCCGCCTTGGCCCATGAAATTCGTAATCCGTTGAGCGCAATGGATCTAAATCTTGGGTTATTGGACGAAGAAGTCATGTCTGGCCGGGGGGCAGCGCCGACCATCCGGGAATATCTTGACGTTTTGCACGCTGAAATTAAAAGATTAAAGGGAATTCTGGACAACTTTGCCCGTTTTTCGAATCCCAATCAATTGGTTTTAGAGGAATTGAAATTGGAGCCTATTCTCCAACATCTGGTGGCCCTGATTCGTGTAGAAGCCCATGAGAAAGGGATTCGTTTTGAAACAGCTATTCCTTCCACCCTTCCGCCAATATTTGTCGACGAGAATCAAGTGACCCAAGTATTTTTAAATATTATGATTAACGCGATACAGGCGATGCCAGCCGGAGGGACGCTCGATATTCAGGTGGAAGAGCGCAAAATCAACGGTGAACATTGGGTGAATGTCCGATTTGCAGATACAGGGATCGGAATTGATAAGGGGACAATCAATAAAATATTTGAACCCTATTTTAGTTCCCGCCAGGGTGGGACCGGTCTGGGATTGGCCATTTCCCATCGGATTATTGAAGATCATGGGGGGTTCATATACGTGGAAAGCGCCGAAGGAAAAGGGGCGATTTTTACCGTTCAACTCCCGGCGAGAAGACAACCGGAGCTCAAAATAAGCTAAATGCAAAAACAGATATCAATTCTAATAGTCGATGATGAAGTCAATATTCGAGCCGCGTTAGCAAGAATTGTCGAAAAACAGGGTTTCCAGGCAGATACCGCTGAAAACGGCCAGGTTGCGCTTTCACGAATTGAAAATGGCTTCTATCATTTGGTTATCACGGACCTCAAATTGCCGGATATGAATGGCCTGGAGGTGTTGAAAAAGGTCAAAGAACGCTCCCCTGAAACGGAAGTGGTGGTCATGACGGCTTACGGAACCATTGAAACAGCTGTTAATGCTATAAAAGGGGGTGCCTATGATTATTTGACAAAACCTGTCGAAAAAGAGCGGGTGCTTCTTCTCATTGATAAAGCTTTGGAACGGCAATCTCTCTCGCAAGAAAATCAGCGCCTTCGGGAAAGCCTGAAGATAAAGAACCGGTTTGAGGAAATGATTGGAAAGAGCGATGTTTTAAGAAACATCTATGAAACCATTGATCAGGTCGTGGAAAGCGACGCGACTGTCCTGATCACAGGGGAGAGTGGAACCGGAAAAGAACTTGTTGCGAGGGCAATTCATCAGAGAAGCGGCAGAAGAGACCAGCCGTTTATCACCATTAATTGCGGAGCTCTTCCGGAAACATTGTTTGAAAGTGAACTGTTCGGTTACGAAAAAGGGGCTTTTACAGGAGCGGTTTCCTCGAAAATGGGTCGTTTTGAGCTGGCAGACGGAGGGGTCTTATTTCTGGATGAAATCGGAGAATTAAATCTTAAAAATCAGGTAGATTTCCTCCGGGTGCTTGAGACCAGAGAGTTTCGCAGATTGGGGGGGACTAAACTGGTTCATGTGAATGTTCGGTTCATTGCAGCCACCAACCGGAATCTTCTGGAAGCGGTTGAAAACAAAACATTTCGCGAAGATCTCTATTATCGTATTAATGTTGTGCCGATTCATCTTCCTCCATTGCGGGACCGGAAAGAGGATATTCCAATATTGGTTGAATACTTTCTGAGGGAGTATGCCTCGATATATCAAAGGGAAGAAAGAACGGTTTCCGCTGAAACCATGCGTCTTTTGATTCATTACTCCTGGCCGGGAAATATCAGACAGCTTAAGAATGCGATCGAACGAGAAGTCATTATGGTCAGAGATAAGGTTTTCTTACCCGAACATTTGCCGGCGGAAATTCAGAATTCACCAGAAAAAGCAAAAACCTTAAACCTTCTATTAGGTAAAAGTCTAGAAGAAATTGAAAAAGAGGTTATAGAAGGAACCCTGCGCGATGTGACCCATCATAGGGAAAAGGCCGCAAAAATTCTCGGAATCAGCACACGAGCACTTCAATACAAAATCAAAAGCTACGGCATTAAAGAGTAAACTTTCTTTCGACCTTGTCCGCTGTCTCACTATTCCATTCTCTGAAAAAAATGCAGAAAACTCCAAAAACATCTGCAAGGATTTCATGTCTTAAACCGACGACCAGCCGTTAATTCAAGGTTCAATTAATTTTATTTCCTCCTTTTCTCCCCCATCAGATTGATTTAATTCAATTATTATATGTTCTTCCTTCTTAAGTTAAAAATAGAAGAAGTCTGGCATCCTATTTGCTTATTACTCAACGCACAAACCAATTTTAAAAGGAGTTTAAATTATGCTGACCAAGGAAGCTAGATACCGTGTTCTTCCCGGCCCTGAGGGAATTTTACCTCCCGCTGCGGCATCGATGGGAATTCTCCCGCCTGATCGAGGCATGGGTCTGGTTGAAGGAGAAGCTTTGCCGGAAGATAAAGTCATGGAAGTTATCGCGGAGAAAATTCTGACGCGAAGAAACCCAACTCTTTTCCCCGGTCCTCTTCTGGTATGGGCGTGGACTCCAGAGACTCAAAAAAAAGCAACGGCAGTTCTTGAAATGGCCCGGGAAATTCCCGGAGCAAGGATTATTTGCATGCCCGATTACCGGCCCATTTATCCGAAAATTGATCCTGAAGGGGTTTTCAGCCCTTGTCATCCCAATTTGACCATTTGGCACAACAAGATTGAAGTTTGTATGTTGATCGATGCCCATTGCCATTATGTCAATGTGACACTGAAGATGATCCGCGCCGGAACAAACTGCTACACCATTACCCTCTGCGCAAATGACGTTCATGAAGATTCGGTGGCCGCCATGGGCCCTTGTAACGTAGAAAAAATTAACGGCTTGAAGGAGGCCATTATTAAACTCCGCGATAGCGGGAAAATTATTCCATGGGCCTATACTCCAGAAGGAAAAGAAGAGATTCGTAAATGTTCCAATAAAAAGATGTTTGTTATTTCCGCCGGCCAGGAATTACCCCGCGAAACCTCCGCCTCAAAAGAGGCGGTCGTTCCTCCCGGGTTTTCGCATGATCTTGAACCTGGGCTTGATGAAAACGAAGAATAGCTGTGATGAGGAAAAAAATGTTTACCAGACTATCCGCAACTTTTAAAAAACCTGATTCTTCGAATGATGCTGAATACAGGATTGAGTTTGTTCAGGAAGGGTTTTGTTTCTTAGAGAGTGATCAACCCATTCGGGCCGCTGTGGGATTTGTCAGCTTCGTGCCGGTTCACTCCGTGGTCGGGGAAGCAATGTCCATGTTTAGAAAGATTAGATTTCCCGCGGCCGGTTTTTACCTGAACTCCCTGGCGCCATTTCCGGCCAACGCGTTAGAAGCATTTGCCGAGAAAGTCGAAAAAATTGTTGTTATAGAATCCAGTGCGATTCCCTTGCTTTCACAAACCGTGAGAAAAAAGACCTGGATCAAGCCGGTGGTCATGTTTCCTTCTTATGGAGGATCGATAACCGCCCGCGAGATTTTTGAAAAAGAGGACTGGATTTAAACGTTCTTAAGAAGAACATTTTTAATGAATTGATAGGAGATAAAATGAGCAAAACTAAGGTCCCTGAATTAAAAGTTGAAGATGGGCGCTACCGGGTGCTTCCCGGTCCGGAAGGATTTCTTTCTCCCGCTGCAGCTGTCATGGGGGTCATTCTGCCGGACCCGGGGGAGGGATTGCTCGAAGGAGAAATCGTCAGTGAAGAGCAAGCCATTGAAGCCGCGGCAAAAAAACTCATATCAGCAAAACATCCGACTCTCTTCCCAGGGCCTGCCGTGCTGTG
>DATNMI010000300.1:0-7880 GCA_035602375.1 Nitrospiria bacterium
GAGGGCGATAAAACTTAGAAATGTATCCTTCTTTTCTTTATAATTCATTCAAATATCTCCATTGGATCTTTAATAAATGGCTACTTCTTTCTCGATAGCCAAAGGGATGGGTCTACGGCTTTATCCCCCTGGCGGATTTCAAAATAAAGGTTCTTATCCTGGGAATATCCCGTCTCGCCAACTTCTCCCAGAACCATGTTCTGCCGGACCTTATCCCCGACCCCGACCATCAGCTTGGATGCATGGGCGTAGAGCGAATAAAAATTCTCGCCATGATCGACAATGACCATCAGACCATAACCCTTGAACCAGTCTGCGTAAACAACCGTGCCGTCATAGACCGCGTGAAAATAATCTTCCCCCTCCGGCCTGATTTCCATTCCTTTTTTAAACACATAGAAGTCATACCTGGGGTGTTTGTTCCTGCCGAATCTTCCGACGACGGAACCGGGGTTCGGCCACGGAAGCCGCCCCTTCTCCGACCCGAAACCGGCGCCGGTTCTTTTTTCAGGATGGCGCTCCAATTTTCTCATAAGTTCTTGGACTTTTAAAGTGGATTCTTCGAGCTCGGAAATGGCCTGCCGGGTCAATTCCTCTTCCGTTCGCACTTTTGCAAGAAGGAGCGTTTTATTCATCTTTTCAGATTGGAGGCCTTCCATTTTGCCTGCAGCGGATTTTTTAAGGTCGACCATCTCGCGCCTTCGGCCTTCAAGGCTGTTTTCCTTTTCCCTGATTTCGTTGATCGCGGACTGGTATTCCTTAAAAGCCGCCATGTCCCTTTGCGAAATCTCCACCATCGCATGAACCCGCCCGAGGAAGTCCTGGTACCCGGTAAAACCCGTCAGAATCATCAAATCCCCAACCTGTCCCTCTTTATAAATTCTCCTGAGACGTGCGTTCAGAATCCCCCTTTTTGCGGCGGACCTTATTTTTAATTCTTCGAGCGAGCCGTCAAGGCGTTCAATTTCCCGGTCTTTCTCCCGTATGCTCTTTTCAATCTGATGGAGCTCCTTTTTGCCGGTTGTCCACCTTTTGTCGATCGTCTCAAACTCATTCAGGATCGACTTTTCCTTTTTTTTATTTTCTTCATCCTTCTTTTTGTGTTGGGACAGTTCCCGCTGAAGGTCTTCGAGAACCTTTTTCTTTTCGCCGAGGTTATCGGCAAAACGTATTCCGGTTCCTGGCGCAAGGAGGAGAAGCGCGAGAATCATTGCCTGCAATCGCCTGGCGATCATCTTTCTTTCAGTCAAAATGGATTGACCCGCGCTTTTCAGCTGAATGTTTTTAAATATTTTCTCAAGGGGAAAAAGCTGCCGATAATTCCCAACAAAGGGCCGGAAATCAGAAAATAGGCGACAAAATCGGGCGGAAGAAAAAAAGCCTTAACGGATGTCCCTGAAAAGAGGGAAACGAAAGGGGGATACTGGTTAAGAAAGAGAAAAACGGCATAAAGAAGAACAAGCGAAAGACCGGCACTCATGAAGCCGAGAAAACCGCCTTCGATCAGAAGCGGGGCCTTGATAAACCATTCTGTGGCCCCAATATATTTGAGAATCTGAATCTCCTCTTCCTTGGAATAGACCGCCAGCCGGACGATGATCCCGATCGTCGTGATCACCCCGATGGCCAGCACAAGAGCGATTCCGATACCCATCAACTGGATAAATCGGATCGTTCTGTTCAGACTGTCGACCCATTCTTTTCCGAAAAAGATATCCTCTACGCCCCGGTTTCCTTTAAATTTATCGGCAATGCCGGAAAAATCCTCTGAAGACTGGAATTGCTGTTTCAGCCTGACTTCAAAATAACTCGGCAGAGGATTCCCGTCGAAATCCTGGAACAGATCCTCTTTGGATTTCAGCGCTTTTCTAAAGTCGAGAAGGGCTTTCTCTTTCGAGACATAATTGACGGAAAGAACCTCTTTTTCTTCCATCAGCCGGTTTTCCAGGCCTTTCTGGTCCGAGGTGGAAATGGAGTCCTGGAGATAGACGAAAATTTTCAAGTCTTCTTTAAGCCCGGAGTAGATTTCAAAGAGGTTCAGGTAGGTAATTACAAAAAAACCGAGAATCACCCAGATAAACGCGGAGGAGAAAATCGCTCCCAGCGTCAACCATTTATTCTGATTCAGGCTATAAAGAAATTCTTTCAAAAAGTGGATCAGGGTATTCATAACGGAGATCCGCTCTTTCCCTGAGACGCGTGAGAAACGGCATGGCCCTCCTTGATATGAATCACTCTCTTTTTGGCGACTTCCACCAGTTCCCGGTTATGAGTCGCGACGATGATCGTGGTTCCCCTGGCCTGAATATCTTTTAAAAGGCTCAAAAAATGAACAGACAGGTCAAAATCAAGATTGCCGGTCGGCTCATCCGCCAGGATGATCGGCGGACGGTTTACAAAAGCCCTTGCGATACAGACTCTCTGCTGTTCTCCGCCGGAAAGATCGAGACATTTAAGGTCTTTCTTGAATTCCAGGCCGACCAGAGCGAGCGTATCGCCGACTTTTTTCCGGATCTCCCCCTGGGAGAGGTGAAGGACTCTCAGGGCCAGAGCCACGTTTTCAAAAACGGTCTTCTGAAGAATCAGCCTGAAATCCTGGAAAATAAAGCCGATGTTTCTCCGGTAATAGGGAACGGCCGACGGTTTCAGTCTGGCGATATTCTGACCCTGTACGAGAATATTCCCCTGATCAGGGCGCTCCTCGCAAAAGAGAATTTTAAGGAGAGTGGTTTTGCCCGCGCCGCTTGACCCGGTCAGAAAGACGAACTCGCCTTTTTCAATGGTGAAATTAATGTCTTTGAGATGGTAATGATTCGGACGGTAACCTTTGTAGACGCCTGAAAATTGAATCATTGCTTGTGCTTTATATACTCGTCTATATGTTCGTCGAGGCTCTTTTTCTTTGTCTTGGGGATGAAATTTCCAACGAGATGGTTGCAGTTGCCGGACGTGAGAGCCTGAATCATTTCATCATGCTGTTTTTTCATTAATTCCTTCAACTTTTCCAATTCCGTCTTCGGGTTCAGCATCTCGCTGTAATTGGTTTTTTTAGATGAAAGAATGGCCCCTTTATGGAAAAGGTGGGTAATGATGACGGGATTCTCGGGCCCGCTCTCTTCGGTCTGGACATGAAAAATAACCTTCTGATATTCGATGTCCGTATTAAAACCTGTCTGCAATTTATTTTACCATCCGCTTTCCGCGTCGAACGCGTTCCGGACAAGGGCCGCAGAACAGTCCTGGACCTCGCCTGTGATCAGAACAACGTCAAACCTGACGTCTCCGGTCCACCGCTTTTCGCTTAAATAGTACGACGCCATTCTGCTTAATTTCTTTTTCTTGGTCAGGTTCAGTGCGCCCGAAGGGCCGCCGAACGCGGAGCTTCTTCTCGCCTTCACTTCTATGAACACCAGGGTTTTCCCTTCCCGGGCGACCAGGTCAATTTCACCATAACGGGTTTTGTAATTAATTTCAAGAATATCGTATCCGTTCTTTTGAAGATAACTTTCAGCGAATTTTTCCGCCTCTTTCCCGTATTCCCGGCTTTCCAAAGTCATACTTATTATACCTGTTTATTTAAGCTCCTGCCAGCGGGCCTGCTTCAAACCCCCGGCCCGCTGAAGACGCCCCGGAAACTCTTGCGATGGATGAAACTTGCCCCTTTGGATCGAAGGGCGGAGAGATGATCCCTTGTGCCATACCCCTTATGTTTTTCAAATCCATATTCAGGGAATTGCCGGTGGTATCCCGCCATCAGCCTGTCCCGGCTGACTTTGGCGATCACCGAGGCTCCGGCAATTGAATAGGACCTGGAATCTCCGTGGATCAGGGCCTCTTTGGGAATATCAGGATTTGGAATTTTAACCGCGTCAATGAGAAGGTAATCGGGAAGGATAGAAAGATTGAAAACCGCCGTCTCCATGGCAAGAATTGTGGCGTTCAGGATATTAATTTCATCGATGACATCCGGTTCGACGATTCCGATACCGATTGAAACGGCAGTCGATACAATCTGCCGGTAATAGTATTCCCGCTGTATTGCGGAAAGCTTCTTGGAATCATCCAGTCCGGGGATAAAACAGCCGGCAGGGAAAATAATGGCAGCCGCTACAACAGGCCCCGCCAGAGGGCCTCTGCCCGCTTCATCGATGCCGCAAACTCTTGAATACCCCGCTTCCCGCGCACTTTCTTCAAAAACGGACAGTTCCTTCCATTTCTGAAGATGTTTCAGGTCAGTGGGATTTTCCGTCGGCATCCCGGAATCAGGAAGCGGCCTTTGTCTCTTCGCCGACAGGGACCAGAGGCTCTATCGCAGCAACCGGCTCTCCCGGCATTGCCTCTGGAGCGGCTTCCAGCGCACGGTATTCCTTCTCGGCAATACGGGCGGCCTTTCCCTTTTTGCCTCTCAGGTAATAAAGCTTGGCCCTTCTGACCCGGCCTTCTTTTAGAACCTCAATCTGGTCCAGGAAGGGGGAATGGATCGGAAAAATTCTCTCCACCCCTACTCCGTAAGAAAGCTTCCTCACGGTAAATGTTTCACGGTTCAAGGTTCCCTTTCGGGCGATGACCACTCCCTTGAAAACCTGAATCCGCTCTTTTTCCCCCTCCACGACCTTGACGTGGACTTTTACGGTATCCCCGATTTTAAAAGCGGGAGCCTCTTTCTTAATGAGGGCCTTCTCGATTCTCTCTCTCTGATTCATGATTCCTTTCCTTCCCGACCTGCATGAATGGCTGAACCGTCCTCATCCTGAATCTCTCTGACCAGAGAGCGTTCTTCAGGGGTGAGAACTCTATTCTCCATTAAATCCGGTCTCATATGCATGGTTTTTCTTAAGGCTTCCTTCAAACGCCATTTGCGTATCGCTTCGTGATGGCCTGACAGCAGCACCTCAGGCACTTCCATCTCTCTAAAACTTCTGGGTTTCGTATAGTGAGGGTATTCAAGAAGGCCCGAATAAAAGGACTCTTCCTGAATCGATTCGTTCGAACCGAGCGCTCCAGGCGCTAACCGGACCATCGCGTCCAACATCACTAATGCCGGTAATTCCCCGCCCGTTAATACATAATCTCCTATGGATATTTCCTCAAATCCGAGGCCGGTGATAATCCGTTCATCCAGTCCCTCGTAATGGCCGCAGAGAAAAACAACCTCGCGGGTCTCCCGGCTCAATTCCTTTGCAACCTCCTGGTTGAAAGGCTTCCCTCTTGGAGAGGTCAGAATCATCCGGACGCCGTCCTGTGATTTCAAACTTTCGATCGCCTCGTAAACCGGACCAGGCGAAAGAACCATCCCAGGACCTCCGCCATAAGGCGTATCATCCACCTGGCGGTGCCGGCTTTTTGAAAAATCTCGAATATCAAGCACCCGCACTGAGAGGAGTTCGGATTCCACCGCCCTCTTGAGGATGCTGTGGTTTAAGAAGGCCTTTACCGGTTCCGGGAAAAGAGTAAGAATAGCGGCCCGCATTTAATCCCCCAGCAAACCTTCCCGGGCATGAATGACGATCTTTCTCTCCGGCAGATTGATTTCCCGGATAAATTCGCGGGTTCCGGGAACCAGGAATTCCTTCTTTCCCTCCCTGATTTCGTAGAGATCGTGGGCTCCTCCCGGATAGATTTCCGTCAGCACCCCGATAAATTTCCCCTCCTCGGTATAGGCGTTGAATCCTATCAACTGAAAGGGATAATAGACCCCTTTCTCAAGAGGCGCCAGTTCATCGATCGGGATAATGAATTCCTTGCCGGCCAAGGCCTCCGCAACATCAACCGTAGCGATCCCTTCCAATTTGATAAAGGCGGTTTCGCCCTGAATCGCCGATTCCTCAATCCGGTAAGGAACCGGGGGGTCTTCTTTCAAAACCACTATTTTCCCCGGGGAAAATCTTTCGGGAAAATCTGTCAGGAGATGAACTTTCAGTTCTCCCTTCAACCCCCGGGGTTTAAGTATTCTTCCTATGACGATCCATTCCTGTTCCATCCCGAACGGTTAATTATTCCAGGATTTCAAGAATACATCGTTTCCCAAGCTTGGTTCCGGCGGCGTTCAGAATCGTCCTCATTGCGCTGGCGGTACGGCCCTGTTTGCCGATCACTTTTCCGAGATCCCCCTGATTGACCCGAAGCTCAACGATGGTTGTCTTTTCTCCATCGGTCTCTTTAACCAGGACCGAGTCCGGTTGATCCACCAGGGACTTGGCAATCGTTTCTATCAATTCTTTCATCGCCTTCGCCTCCATATTCAAATGTTCAGGGCCAGGGGAATCCAGGAGTGAATATGATACAAGGATTTTCCGGGAATCAAGCCTTCCGGAATAACCCTTCTTTCTTAAGAATAGATGTTACCGTGTCCGAAATTTCAGCGCCCTGTCCCATCCAGTAACGGATTCTGTCGGTATTCAGCGTGACCCCCTTTTCTTTTGCAAGAGGATCATAGGTTCCAAGGATATCGAGAAACTTGCCATCGCGGGGAGACCTTGAATCGGTCGCCACGATCCGGTAAAAGGGACGTTTATGCCGGCCCGCGCGGGTCAAACGCATGGTTACTGCCAATTTTTCACCTCGTTTTGTAAAAGTTATTTTTCAAAAACCCTTATTATAACGATGTTTTCACTTATTTTCAAGCAGGAGTTTTACCCGGTCTAAAATATCGTCAAAATCGTCATTTAAGAGTATGTTCCCCGCCAAAACCTTGACCGGGGGAGGAAAGTCGTGTTTTTTCTCCGCAATAGCCAGTTTTTCCTTCAATCGGGAAAAAATAGCCTTCATTTTCTGGGCATCCGAATTGATCAAAAGAACCATGAATTCATTTTCCGAGGTGCGGCCCACAATATCAACCTCGCGGGAATTCCCTTTCACAATTTGGGCGACCTTCTTGATAATTTCCATCCCCTTGAGAGTCCCGAATTTCGCCTGAAATTGCGAAAAGCTGGAAATCTGGACCATCATTCCGCCGAGTGAGCCTCCATACTTTTTAAGCCGTTTAATTTCCACCGAGGCTAATTCATTAAAATAGGTCCTGTTATTGAGACCGGTCACATCATCTGTTCGCTCTTCGCCGATCATCTTTGTTCCCATGCCGTATTTGAGAAGGATATTCTCTACCAGCAGGCCGAAATAAGAGACTCCTGCGTCTCCCGGAATCGGAAAGGAGATGCCGGGAAAGAGCAGTTTCTGGCCATGGGACAACTGGACCTCGAATTCCAGTTCGGAAACAGGCGCGAAAGGATTGAAAATCCGGGAGGAATCTTTCGAACCCTCAGGGGAGGTGCTGATCGGAATCAGGCATTCCACCGGAAACCTTTTTCCTGCTTTATCCCTGTTATTCCAGCCCGTGATCTCCTCGGCGGAGGGATTCATGAGCAAAATATTGAGCGATGAATCCAGGATAAAAACGCCTTCGGAGGTATGGTAAAAGAGCTCTTTTAACCTCTCCCTTTCGATATCGAACGCCATAACCTGGCCGCGCCTCCCTTTTGTTTTAGAGATTTCATCATTTTACGGACTTCCATGAATTGCTTCAGCAGGCGGTTGATCTCCTGAACGGATGTCCCGCTTCCCCGGGCAATCCGTTTTCTCCGGGAGCCATTGATGAGCCCCGGATTGTCACGCTCCCGCAGGGTCATTGAATTAATGATCGCTTCAATATGGGCAAGTTCTTTTCCCGGCGTTTCCCCCGGCTTTTTCAGCTGAAGGTTCTCTGCCCCGGGGATCATCGAAAGGACTTTTTCCATCGAACCAATTTTTTTGAATTGGCTGATCTGTTCCTTGAAATCAGAAAGTGTAAACTGGTCGGACCTGATTTTTTCTGAGACGATTTCAGCCTGTTTCAGGTCAAACTTCTCCTGGGCCATCTCGATCAGTGAGAGAACGTCCCCCAT
>DATNMI010000301.1:0-4916 GCA_035602375.1 Nitrospiria bacterium
CTCCACGGCCAGAAGAGCTGCTTTGACATCGGACATCTTCCGAATCGTATCAGGACCGATGGTCGGGAGGTCAAAACGCAGGTCCTGCCCCGGTTTACAAACTTTGACCACGACCGCCCCGCCGTCGCATAACCTTCCGCCCCTTTCAATGGCAGAATCGGTCCCTTCTATCGCTTCAATTGCCAGGACGGTACTTTTTCTGACGACGACCGTCTGCCCGATGTCGAGCTCTCCGATCTTTTTCGCGATGTTCCATCCGAACTCGACATCTTCGATCTGCTGTTTATCCGGTTTCTTCCGGGTCAAGACCCCCTCGGTAACCAGCAGGCTGGAAAGATAAGAGAGTGAATCCCGGATCTGAATCCCCTCCCGTTCGAGATCTCCGGCAATCGCCCTTAAAATAGCGTCATCTTTTTTATCTTTAACGGAGGCAAGAAGTTTCACCGCTCTCCAGTCGGGGATCACGTCGGTAAAAAGCCGGGTTTTCGTGATGCCTCCCGCCATGACCGCGTCCCGCACCCCTTCTTCCTTAAAAACGCTGATTAATTTCCCCAGCTGTCCCACTTTGATCCAGACGGTCTTGGCGCAATATTTTTCAACATCCGGAAGGCTTTCTCCCTTATGGGCCACGGCAATGACTTCATGCCCCATCAAAGACGCTTCTTTGGCAAAAATAACTGGAAAACGTCCGTTTCCGGCTATTAGGCCGATTTTTCCCACTATCTCGAAATACCTCTCTCGGAAGTTTTAACAAACTGCACCAGCTTATCGACGTCAGGATCGTTCTGTCCTGAGTCTAAAATTTTTTTTTCGGCGTCTGGAAACGTCATTCCGGACCGGAAGAGGATCTTGTACGCCTTCTTTAAGGCATCGATCCGTTCCGGCGTAAATCCCTTTCTCTTCAGCCCGATCAGATTCAATCCATAAAGCTTCGTCCTGTTGCCGGAGGCGGTGACGAAGTGAGGGATGTCCTGGGCTACGGCGGAAGCACCTCCCAGCATGACATAATCGCCGATCCGGCAAAATTGATGGATTGCAGTAAGACCGCCAATGACGGTGTCGCTTCCGATTTCTACATGCCCCGCGAGGGTCGCCGCGTTTGCCAGTACTGTCCTGTTTCCGATGACGCAATCATGGGCAATATGAACATAGGCCATAAAAAAACAGTCCTCTCCGATGACCGTTTTTTTGTGGCCGCCGGCTGTGCCCCTGTGGACAGTCACAAATTCCCGGAACGTATTATTCTTGCCGATCTGAAGGGAGGTCTCTTCATCCCTGTACTTCAAATCCTGCGGGGCCGCCCCGATTGACGAAAAGGGAAAGAATTTGCAGTTTGCCCCGATTTCCGTCAACCCGTCAATCACGCAATGAGAACCAATTGCCGATCCTTTGCCGATTCTGACATGCTCTCCAATGACGGAATAGGGCCCGATTGTAACCCCCTCTTCTATGACCGCGCCCCGATGAATGATCGCTGTCGGATGTCTATCCAATGTTCTTGTCCTCGCTGTTTTTCGCGATCATCGCCTTCAGTTCGCACTCGCAGACCAAGTCTTCCCCCACGAAGGCTTTTCCCATTAATTTCCAGTAGGGAGGTCGGGCCTGCACAACCTCCATTTTTAGGATGAGCTGATCTCCGGGAACAACCGGTTTTCTGAATTTTGCCTTGTCGATGCTCAGAAAAAAGACAAGATTTCCATCGGCGCTTTCAGCCGATTTGAAGGCAAGAACCCCCCCGACCTGCGCCAGCGCCTCAATGATCAGGACACCCGGCATGATCGGATAACCTGGAAAATGGCCCTGAAAGAACGGCTCATTGATCGTAACATTCTTTAATCCGACGATTTTCTTTCCCTTTTCCAGTTCGGTGATCTTGTCCACCAGAAGAAAGGGATACCGATGGGGAAGTATTTTCTGAATTTCAGTCACTGAAATCATTGGGTCTCCTTATCCGCGTTCTATTTGCTTTTTCAACTGAAGCTCCAGTTCCTCGATTTTTTTTCCCATTTCTTTGATCCTGTCCGCTATCTCTTCAAGACGCCCGATCAGAATCATCGACTTTTTCCATTGCCGGTGGGGTACCGCCGGAAAGCCGGCTACCGTCTGGTTGCTCTCCAGGTCATGGGTCACCCCCGCTTTTCCCGCAATGGTCACCCGGTTTCCGATTTTGAGATGGCCGGCGACACCGACCTGCCCTCCCATCGTGACCAGATCTCCAATGACGGAACTTCCCGCAAAACCAACCTGCCCCGCGATCAACCCTTTTTCTCCGATCACAACGTTATGCCCGACATGGACCTGGTTATCGGTTTTGGTTCCCTTCTTGATCCGGGTTTCACCAAAAGTCGCCCTGTCAATGGTGACGTTGGCCCCGAGCTCGACATCATCTTCGATCACCACGATTCCCAATTGCGGAACCTTATAATGGGTGTCCGCTTCGGTCACAAACCCGAACCCGTCGCTTCCAATCACGGTTCCACCATGAATAATGACATTCTGACCGATACGGGTGCCGTCGTACAGTATAACCTTTGGATAAATCAGGGACCCGGAACCGATCTTGACCCCTTTTCCCACGAAGACTCCGGGGTAGAGGATTACATGATCGCCGATCTCCGCCCCCTCATCGACAAAAACAAACGGAGAGATGGAACAGCCCCGGCCGATGACTGAAGCAGGAGAGACCGAGGCCAGGGAACTGATCCCTTCGGGTGGGTGCGTCGGCTTGTGAAACAGGTCAATGATCCGGATAAACGCAAGATAGGGGTTTGGAACAACGATCTGGCTCTTTCCTGAAAGTTCAAGCGGAGAAGAAACAATCACCGCGCCGGCTCTGGAAGCCAGGATATCCGGAAGATATTTTGGAAAGGCCAGAAAGGTGATCTCGTCTTCTTTTGCTTCCCTCGCGGGGCCAAAACCGGAAATTTTTCGCGACGGATCTCCGAGCACCTTTCCATGAACATGTCTGGAGAGTTGTTCAATCGAATACAAGGATTTATCCTGTGTTTGGACCCTTTTGCCCGATGGTTTGACCACTTCTATTTCTGCGACTTGTCCAGTTCTTCAATGGCTTTTGCGGTAATATCCATGGAACTTGCGGCATATACAATGGTGCCGATATCGGGATTATGGTCAAGAACGAGTTTATATCCCTCTTTCTCGGCAATTTTCTTCACCGCTTCTTCCATGGTGCGGTTGAAATCTTTGATGATCTCCGACTTTTTATCCTGAATCTCCTTATTTAAATCGACCGCCTTTTTCTGATATTGCGCCAGCTTTTTCTGGAGTTGGGTTTCCTTTTCCCTTTTGGCGTCAGGGGTCAGGAGGGATCCCTGCCGCGTCAACTCCTCTTCAATCTTCTTGAGCTCTTCCTCTTCCTGATTGACGAGTTTTTGTCTGGCGCTGATATAGTCCTCAAGAACAGCTTTCGATTTTTTTCCCATTTTAGTCGAATCAAAAATCTTGATGGCATTGACATAGCCGATCTTTATCGTCTCCTCAGCCCTTAAAGCCTGCCCGGTAAAGGCAAAAAACAACGCTATGAACATGATTATAATCCTGCGGACCATGAATTTCCTCCATTTTTTTATAGTAAATAAGGTGACCAGTTAAATCCTCTAAAAAACAGACCCTATGCTGAAATCAAACCTGGAGGTAGCCTCCCACGGCAGAGGATGCAAATTATATCCCCACTCAAACCGGATCGGGCCCAAATTTGGAATAACCCATCTAAATCCAAAACCGGCACTCGATCTTAAGGCATCCAGCCTGACCGGTTCCCCGACGTCAAAACCGCGCCCTGCGTCAAAGAAAACAACCCCTTTTAAATTGACATCTTTGACTATGGGAAAAAGAAGTTCGGCGTTAAAGATCACCTCTTTATTCGCCAGGATAATATCTCCGACCGGACCCACAGAGCCCGCTTTTCCATATTCAAATCCCCGGACTGTATTGATACCCCCTACGACAAACCCTTCAAAGAGCGTCGCATTACCATCGCTCATATCGCCGATCATGCCGGCCTGACCATGCAGGGAAAAAACGAGATCGGGGAGAAAGGGCAAATAACGGCTGACATCAAGGGGGAAATAGCTGCTTGCGTCCGCGACCGCTTTATAATAAAAAAGGTTGCCTCCAAGCTCGGGGCC
Source organism: Nitrospiria bacterium (assembly GCA_035602375.1). Taxonomy (GTDB): domain Bacteria; phylum Nitrospirota; class Nitrospiria; order JACQBW01; family JACQBW01; genus DATNMI01. The sequence continues at coordinate 4,149 of DATNMI010000301.1, forward strand.
GGAGTAGGAGAAACTGAGCGACATTTTTGAGCCTTTTGAAGGATCAAAGAAATAATCTCGGGTATCCCTCGATATGCCTGCTCCAAGAGTGCTGGTCACTGCCTGCCCGTAAGTGGACATCGTTAATATGCGGGGAGCGGCGGAGGCCACAACGTTTAATAGATCGAGATATTGCAATGTATAGCTGGCATTTCCGCTCACATATTCTCCTAACGCTTTGCCGATCGAGAGGCTTCCCCCCAGTCTCCGTTCCGAATAGGTAATAAAATTCATTTCCTGGCGAAACAGGTTGATGGAGCCGGAAACCTCTTTATCATTCAGATAAGGCTCCCGGAAGGTGATGTCGTACATGGTACTTCGGCCGCCGATCTGCGCTTTGGTTTTTAAAAGCCATCCATTGCCAAGAAAATTCCCTTCTGATATTTCAAACATGCCGATCAGGTGATCGACGGAGCTATACCCGCCTCCCAAACTGACCTGACCAGTGGATTTTTCCTTGACCTTGATATTCAGATCCATCAGGCTGTTGGAGGGATCGTCGCTCACCTTTTGCGGAGTCAACTCTACATTGTCAAAATAATTCAGGTTTCGGATTCTTTCATAACTTCTACGGATCGCTTTGTTATTGAAAATCTCCCCTTCATTGAGACGAACCTCTCTCCTGATCACTTTATCCCGTGTTTTCTCATTTCCGACAATATTGATTTTCCGGATAACGGCTTTGCTCCCCTCAGCAAGATCGAGTTCAACATTGACTGTTTTATTTTC
>DATNMI010000304.1:0-1973 GCA_035602375.1 Nitrospiria bacterium
CGCCTTCTGTCGCGGGAACTCTCTGTACCCGATGAACCCCGCTCTCATATTTCAGCCTGCTGTAGACCCTTTTCCCTTCCACAGAAGCGACCAGCTCTTTCAGGCCTCCAATCCCGGTCAAATTACTGTTCATGATCTCGATTTTCCACTTATGAATCTCCGCGTATTTAGCATACATGCGGAAGAGTTCCGAAGCAAAAAGAGCCGCCTCATCCCCTCCCGTTCCCGCCCGGATTTCGAGAAAGATATTTTTTTCGTCCCGGGGATCTTTGGGTACCAGAAGCGCCTTGATCTCGTTCTCGGCCTTTCCCTTCTCCGCTTCCAACTGCCGGATCTCCATCTGCGCCAGCTCCCGGAAATCGGCGTCCAGGGAGGTGTCCGCCAGAAGCTGCTCGGCCTCCTCCTGTTTTTTCATAATTTCTTTATAGACCAGAAACTGCTGAATGAGCGGGAGAATTTCCTTCTGCTCTTTTCCATATTTCTGGGAAACCTGGGGATTGGAGAGTACCTTCTGATCGGACAAAAGCCGGTCAAGTTCCTCGTACCTCCTGGAGAGGCCTTCGAGCTTCTGGTATAAAAAATTGTCTATCGCGGATGCCATTTGTGCTTTCCTGATCTGGGGTAGATCACGAATCTGTTTTCATACCCCCGGGGGGGTACAAATAAAAAAACCCGATCCTTCTGTTAGCCGCAAGATCGGGTTTTCCCATCGAAATATCATATTCCGGATTATTTTTTTGCGTATTTCTTCCGGAATCTTTCGACACGACCTTCGGTGTCAACGATTTTCTGCAATCCGGTAAAGAAAGGATGGCAGGAGGAACAGATATCCAGCCGGATATCTTTGGCAGTCGACCTGGTCTTGACGACCACGCCGCAGGCACAGCTTATCGAGGCCTCCTGATATTCAGGATGTATTTCGGTTTTCATCGCAGTAAACCTCTTTCTTTTTTATCCATTTCCCATCAATGGGAACTCTGAATTTTTGAAAATTAAAAAACCGGATTTTAGCACAAAAAAGCACAAAAAATCAACCGCTTATTTCTTCATGCCTTCCAGGAATTCCTTGTTCGTTTTTGTCCCCCGGATCTTGTCGAGGAGGAACTCCATGCTTTCAATCGAACCGAGCGGATTCAACACCTTCCGGAGAATCCACATCTTGTTGAGCTCCTCCTTATCCACCAGGAGTTCCTCTTTCCGCGTACCGGACAGATTGATATCAATGGCGGGGAAGACCCTCTTGTCCGCCAGTTTGCGTTCAAGATGGAGTTCCATATTTCCTGTTCCCTTGAACTCCTCAAAGATCACATCGTCCATCCTGCTGCCTGTATCGATCAAAGCGGTCGCGATAATGGTCAGGCTTCCCCCGTTCTCAATGTTCCGGGCGGCGCCGAAAAACCGTTTCGGCTTCTGCAGGGCGTTGGCGTCCAGACCTCCGGACAGAACCTTTCCGCTCGGCGGCACAACGGCGTTAAACGCACGGGCAAGACGGGTAATACTGTCGAGAAGAATGACCACATTCTTTTTATGTTCCACGAGCCGCTTGGCCTTTTCCAGAACCATTTCAGCGACCTGCACGTGTCTCTGGGCCGGTTCGTCGAATGTGGAACTGACCACTTCTCCCTTGACCTGCCTTTGCATGTCGGTCACCTCTTCAGGGCGCTCGTCAATCAAAAGAACGATCAGGATGATTTCGGGGTGGTTTTTGGTAATCGATTTCGCGATGGACTGAAGCAACATGGTTTTTCCGGTCCTCGGCGGGGCCACAATCAGGCCTCTCTGGCCAAGTCCGATCGGGGTAATCAGGTCCATGATGCGGGTAGAAAAATCATCCTGGGCCGACTCCAGCTTGATCTTCTCCATCGGATAGACGGGGGTCAGGTTGTCAAAAAGGATCTTGTCCTTCGCCACCTCCGGATCTTCATGGTTGATGGTTTCCACCTTTAAAAGAGCAAAATATCTCTCCCCCTCTT
>DATNMI010000355.1:0-4555 GCA_035602375.1 Nitrospiria bacterium
GGATTGCAGCATTTGGATATATGAATCATGATATCATCCATTCCGGTGACCTTGACCCCCTCCCGTTTTCCAAGGCCGAGTTTCTTGGCCAGTTTTTCCTTCAGGCCCTCTCCCGACGGAATCGCGCCCGGAAGAATCTTATTGATCACCTGAACGGGAGAAATTTTCCCGTAGCCAATTGCCGTCCAGAGCTCCTCCGGCGTCAAGACGCCTAGATCCTTCAAAATCCCCTGAAATGACTCCGCCTTTTGGGTCTGGGCCATGCTCAGGTTGTTTTTTCTCAACTCCTTTTCCAGGAGCTTTTTCCCGATCTCAAGGCTTCTTTTACTCTCCTCCACCGATATCCAGTGTTTGATTCGGGTCTTGGCTCTCGGCGTCTTAACCCATTTCAGCCAATCTTTATGCGGCGACTGCGTGGGAGAAGTCGACACCTGAACCGTATCTCCGTTTCTTAATTCATACCGGAGCGGAACAATTTTTCCATTGACCTTCGCACCCGAGCAGCGGTCCCCGACCTCCGTGTGAATGCTATAGGCAAAATCGATCGGAGTGGATCCCTTGAACAGCTCTTTGACATCTCCCTTGGGGGTGAAGACATAGACCACCTCGGTGAACAGGTCCATTTTTACCGAATTCATGAACTGCCTGTTGTCGGAAAGGTCTCTCTGCCATTCCACAAGCTGGCGCAGCCAGGCGAAAACAGCGTCGTTCTTTTCATCGAAGGCCCCCTTCTCCTTGTATTTCCAGTGGGCCGCGATTCCCTCTTCGGCCAACTGGTGCATCTCGCGGGTCCGGATCTGAAACTCGACCCTTTCACCGCGCGGGCCGATGACGGTGGTATGAAGAGACTGGTATAGATTGGACTTGGGAACGCCGATATAATCCTTAAACCGTCCCGGAACCGGGTGCCACAGAGAATGAATAAGTCCCAATACAGCATAACAGTTGAATTTTGTGTCGGTGATGATCCTGATCGCGGCCAGGTCATAGACCTCTTCGAACGAAATTCCGTTTTTTTCCATCTTCTGATATATACTAAAGATATGTTTTGAGCGGCCGGACACCTGAGCGTTAAAATTGTGCTCCTTCAGGTTCTTTTCCACCTCCCCTTTAACTTCCAGGATGAATTTTTCCCTGTCCTCCTTCTTTTTTGAAATCTTTTTGACCAGACTAAAATAGGTGTCGGGCTTCAGATGCCGGAGACAGAGGTCCTCAAGCTCCGCCTTCATCCAGCCGATACCCAGGCGGTTGGCAAGAGGCGCGTAGATTTCGAGAGTTTCGCGGGCAATCTTGATCTGTCTTTCTTCGGGAAGGTGCTCCAGTGTTCTCATATTGTGAAGACGGTCGGCCAGCTTGATCAGAATCACCCGGATGTCCTTGGACATGGAAAGGAGCATCTTCCGAAAGTTTTCAGCCTGTTTCTCTTCCTCGCTGATGAAATTTATTTTCCCGATCTTGGTCACCCCTTCGACCAGATAGGCAACCGAGCTGCCGAAATCGCGGGCCACGTCTTCAAGGGTCAGGGAAGTGTCTTCTACGGTGTCATGAAGGAGACCGGAAACAATGGAAGGAACATCAAGTCTTAGCTGGGTGAGTATAAGTGCGACTTCGAGGGGGTGCTCCACATAAGGCTCCCCTGATTTTCGCAATTGCCCCTGATGGTAGGAGACCGATTGATCGTAGGCTTTTCGTATAAGAGAAACGTCGGCGCGTGGATTGTATTCCAGGACATTATCAATGATTTCCTCGACCTGCAATATTCAATCTCCAGATCAGCCGGTGGTGGCTCCCGTCGCGGCTGACGAGACCAATTTTGCATATTTGGCCATGACCCCGGATTTATACCTGGGTTCAGGCGCTTTCCACTCTTTCATCCGGCGTGAAATCTCTTCGGCGGAGAGGTCAACGTTTAGTTCATTCTTTTCAATGTCAAAGGTAACGATATCACCGTTACGGAGAATAGCAACCGGGCCTCCGCGGGCGGCCTCAGGAGCGACATGGCCGACCATGAGCCCCCGGGTGGCCCCGGAAAATCTTCCATCGGTCAGAAGGGCCACCGTGTCACCCAGCCCCGCGCCCATCAGAGCGCTTGTGACTCCGAGCATTTCCCGCATGCCGGGACCGCCGACAGGGCCTTCATACCGAATCGCGATGACATCGCCGGCCTCTATGCGGTTTTTCTGAACTGCTTCGAAGGCATCCTCTTCCCGGTCAAAAACCTTCACCGGTCCCCGGTGCCAGGTCCTCTCGTGTCCCGCAAGTTTCAGGACCGCGCCTTCGGGCGCAAGGTTTCCCTTCAAAATAACCAGGCCTCCGGTTTTTTTGATCGGGTTTGAAAGGGAATGAACCACTTTCTGGCCCGGCGTCTCCACCGCTCGGGCAGCCTCTTCGCCGATCGTATTTCCGGTGACAGTCAGTTCGCCGGCATGAAGAAGTCCCGAATCCAGCAGCCGTTTGGCCACGAGCGGAATTCCTCCGGCGCGATAGAGATCGTTCGCAACATACTGGCCGCCGGGTTTGAGATCGACCAGGAGCGGCGTTCCGGAACTGATCTTTTGAAAGTCATCAATGACCAGCGGAATGCCGGCCTCTTTCGCAAGCGCCAGCATATGGAGAACGCCGTTGGTCGAACCGCCCGTCGTGGCAATCGAACGGATCGCGTTTTCAATAGAACGCAGGGTGATAATTTGTCCCGGAAGGATTCCCCGTTTGACCATCTCCATAACAGTGATTCCGGCCCGGTAAGACACTTCGTCCTTAATCGGATCCATTGCGGGCACGCTTCCGCTCCCCATCGGTGAAATCCCCATCACTTCCATCGCGGTGGCCATGGTATTCGCCGTAAATTGTCCCCCGCAGGCCCCTGCTCCGGGACAAGCAGATTCTTCAATCTCCTTAAGATCATTACTGGAAAGTTTTCCCTTTCCAAAAGCTCCGACCGCCTCGAAGACGTCCTGAATAGTAATATCCTTCCCATGGAAATGGCCCGGCATGATCGATCCGCCGTAAATCATCAGGGAGGGAATATTCATCCGGATCAAGGCCATGACTGTTCCGGGAATGGTTTTGTCGCATCCGGACAATGCGACCAGGCCGTCAAAACTGTTTCCCCTCGCCACAAGCTCGATGGAATCGGCAATCACTTCACGGCTGATGAGGGAGGTCTTCATGCCTTCGGTTCCCATGGTGATCCCGTCTGAAATCGTAACGGTATTGAATTCCATGGGGGTGCCCCCCGCGGCACGGACCCCTTCTTTCACCTTTTCAGCCAGTCTCCGCAAATGATAGTTGCAGGGCCCCACTTCAGTCCAGGTATTGGCAATTCCAATGATCGGCTTTTCAAGATCCTTATCGGTAAACCCGACCGATTTCAGCATGGCCCGGGCAGGCGCCCGGGAACTCCCCTCGAGAAGAATACGGCTTTTCTGATTCCCTATTCCCATCTTTACCTTTTACCTTTCACCTGGCTGTAAATGCTTTATCGAGGAGCGGCTTGACCTCTCCCTTCTTCTCCATTTCGTCGAGGATATCGGTATCTCCATAAAACTCCCCGTTGATAAACACTTTGGGGAGGGTAGGCCAGTTGGTTATTTCTGACAGGACCGCCCTTTTTTCCGGGCGTTCCATTACGTCGAGAACCTCAAAAGGATAGTTATATTTTGCGAAAAACTGGATGGTCTCCAGAGTGAACCCGCAGCGGGGCATCCCCTTGGTTCCTTTTCCGTAGATGAGAATCTTGTTCTCAGCCACTTCCTTTTCTATTTCTTTTTTGATCGTTTCCTTGTCCATATTCCCCTCCTTGTCATTTATTCAATTTTTTCCGGATGCTTTCGCTTCGTCAGGAGTCGATGATTTGATTTCAAGCGCATGAATTCTCCCGTCTTTCATCGGTTCCCCAAGCGCCTGATAAACCAGCCTTTGACGATCTAAAAGATTTTTTCCTTCAAAAGCTACCGATACGACGATCAATCTGAAATGATCCAGCGTTCCGGTTCTGTCAAAGACCTCCACCTGCGCATCCGGAAGAGTCCTGATAAGGATTGATTTAATTGCATCAGGTGTAATCATAGGCGGCTTTCATTATACGTTAAACTCTGGCGCCAATTCAATGCGCATGGTACAGATAAAAAAAGCAGGGAGGAAAATCCTGCTTTCCTCCCTGCTTTCTATCTTTTCGGGGGGCCTTTGCCAAAACCGCTCAATGCCCCCGCGCCCCCGCGCTCGCACAGGCAAAGCCTGTTGCTTCGCTTTCTTTTCGGGGGGCCTTCGCAATGAAAACGAATCTAATGTCCGCTACGGGGGCGCTTCCAAAGCTAGCTCGGGGGCTCGCTTCCCCCCGCGCTCGCACAGGCAAAGCCTGTTGCTCGCTTTCTTATCGGGGAGCCTTCGCAACGGGACTGAAAAAATTTTATGTCCGCGGGCGGGTACGCATCCAAAGGAAACTCGGAGCCCCCGCTCCACAGCGTTCAGCACAGGCAAAGCCTGATGCGTCACTTCCTTAATTCTTAGCTGGTCTGCGCACGGCGCGTGGTCTGAATTCTTATTTTTTGCCGAG
>DATNMI010000373.1:0-4722 GCA_035602375.1 Nitrospiria bacterium
AAGGGAGAGCAGGACCCGGATCGTCGCTGAAATAGCGCTCATATCCCGGTGGACCATGGTTTTGTCCACCAGACCCCGCACATTCCAGAGGATGGCAAGATTGACCGCCGCAACCAGGGCAAAAAGGAGGGCGGCCAGAAAAATTGTTTTCCGGTAGGGGGCCAGTACCTGAAAAAGTCTTTTCAGGGTCTTATTATTTTGTTTGCCGGTTTGGATCATTTTGGAATCGTTAATCAAACTGTTATTATTACTTGATTTTTAAGCCTTAAGTCAATAATAAATCCCTTTTCCCGGTTTATCCACAGCCTTCTGTGAATAAACTGTGAAGGAGTGTCATTATACACCGGGATTCATTCTACAGTCTTTAGAATCAAGCAGAATGCCCAAGGCATAGGCAGATGAATGCCGGAGTATTTATTTGACAAAATAGCGCGACATTCATTATGATCCTGAAACTTAATTCATTACAACCTGGAGCAATCTTGTGGTTCCAACGATTGAATGGAAAAAAAAGAGGGTGAAAATCCTCGACCAGTCCCTCCTTCCCAATCAGGTAAAATATCTGCTCTGTCAGGACTACCGCCAGGTGGCCGAAGCGATCATCTCGCTTAAAATCAGGGGGGCCCCGGCCATTGGAATCGCCGCCGCGATGGGGGTTGCCCTCGGTTCTCTCCCGGTTAAGGCAAAAAGCTTCACGGAATTCCGAAAGAAAATGGACCCCGTCTTTGAGAGGCTCCGGAAGACCAGGCCGACCGCCGTCAATCTCTTTTGGGCGCTTGACAGGATGCGGCAGGGCATGGACCGGATGTCTCAACTTCCCCTCTCTGAAGTCAAACAGGGGCTCGTTCGGCTTGCCCAGGAGATTCTGGAAGAAGATATTGACATCAATCAAGCCATCGGAAAAGAGGGGAACAGGGTCATTCACCCCAATGATGTGATTCTGACCCATTGCAACGCGGGCTCTCTTGCGACCGGAGGCTATGGAACAGCCCTTGGGGTGATCCGGGCCGCTCATTTCAGCGGAAAAAAGATCCGGGTCTATGCCGATGAAACTCGTCCGGTACTGCAGGGGGGAAGGTTAACCGCCTGGGAACTGATGGCGGAAAAAATTGACGTGACGCTGATTACCGACAGTATGGCGGGAAGCCTGATGGCCCAGGGAAAAATCAAGGTCTGCATCGTGGGCGCCGACCGGATTGCCAGGAACGGAGACACCGCCAACAAGATCGGGACCTATTCGGTGGCGGTCCTGGCGAAGCACCATGGTATCCCTTTTTATGTCGCCGCGCCCCTCTCCACCATTGACTTCAGCCTCCCGTCAGGGGAAAAGATACCGATCGAAGAGAGAAACCCGTTAGAGGTGACGACGATTTTTGGAAAGGTTCAAATCGCTCCGAAAAAAGTTAAAGTTTACAATCCTGCGTTTGACGTGACCCCTGCCAAACTGATTACCGGCATCATCACCGAAAAAGGAATTTTCAAACCAAAGGACTTAAAGCAACTCTTTAAATAATCCCCTCTTCCGCTTAATTTGTATTTCCCGTCAATTAATGTTCTCTCTCTACAACACTCTTAACAAATTAACTCCTCTCCCCTTGGCCGGTTAGCAATCGCCGGCACAAAGTGGGAGAGGTTGGGAGAGGCGATTATATCATCCTTTTCACCCTCCCCTTCGTCCCCTCCCATCGAGGGAGGGGAGATTCGGATAAGAACTTATATAAATGAATGACAAAAATACAAACACTAATAAAAAAACAAATTTAGATTAATAGGCGTAAAAAGGACCGGTACCAAGAGGCGTTGGCTGCTGGTCGTACCCAAAATAGATCGTCCGACCCAAAAAGAAGGGAAATCCGAAGAAAAACCCCCATCCGGCAGGAGAATCTATTGCAATATCGTTATAAACGCCAAAATTGGAATTATATACATTATCCATATTGGCGATGTTAATTGCAACGGAGGGTTCTGATCCGTTGCTTGCTTGATTTGCGACTGTTAAAACCATCGTGACGGCCGGGCAAAGAAACCCAGCATTAACACCTGTACAAATATTGATCGGAATATCGGAAGGAATTCCAAAGACGTTCGTGCCACTGTCTATCACACTGCTGGAATAGGTCGTACCTCCATAAACCGTCGTCAACGCCCCGACAGGGGTCGCTGCATAGAGCAATACACCATTCCCTGGCTGATTATTAGAGCTTGTCCCGATTCCAAGCGTTAATGTGCCTGAGACAGACCTCGCACCAGTATCCGGAATTGAAGGAAACGAGAGAATCACGCCGTTGTTATCTGTTGGAAGCAAAAATACGGGGTTTTGTACAAAGGAGGACGCAGGCAAAGATAATAATGGATTCGGATTAATTGCGACACAGGCAGACGAGGTACAAGAAAAATAAAGACTTTGATCATATTGAAAAATACCAATGCCAAGGACACCGTTTGTGACACCATTTCCGGGAGCGTTTAATAATCTTACAGTCCCGCAGGAAGGTGATGGTCCCCCTGCAAAACTGGATTCAATAGCCTGTATGGGAACCGTAACAGAAGGCTCATTTCCGAGAATAACATTGGCAATCCTGACAGGACCCCATTCCGCAGAACCATCCACATAGACGACGCATTCCCCGATCGGCAATCCAGAACCATCGGATGCCGGCAGAAGGTTTAAATTTAAAAGAGAGCTGAACACCCTTAATCCTGATGAGCCGGTATCAACAAGTATATCAGGAATAGTCCGGCAGGAGCCGTTTATCGGGCTGCAAATGGTTACGGATACGCATGGCGCGTTTAGAATATTACAAGAGGAAGAAGCAGGAACGGAAACAGTCAAGACATTCCGGGCTCCACTGTTGCCGCCATGGCCGCAACCGGTGATCACGAGGATCAAAAACAAAACAACAACACCCCTCCCCTTGGTCATCACCCTCACCCTACCCCTCTCCCATCAATGGAGAGGGAATATTCGAAAAACTCTATTTTGGTTCCTGGAAAATATTTCACTCGATATCCTTGAGCGGGAGACCTGGTGGCAAATAAGACGGAAGATAGGCCCTCCCCCTGAGATGGGGGCTCCTTCCCGCTGTTTGAACCACCAGGCGGGAAGAGGTCAGATGGAAGGCGCCGTGAAGAATTTTGGTCTGTTTCCTGTAAATGTCGCTTGCCTGTTGATATTCGTTATAATAGGCGCCAAAGAGGGTGACCAGATCAGGAAAACGGTTTCCCTCCCAGGTCACGGCGAAAATAGTCCCGTTCGGTGCCAGATATTCCTTAATGGTCAGCCCGGCGCTCTGGATGGTCTCAATCGAATACCCTGCTCTTGGGATGGACATCCGGTCGCCATGTAATGTCTGATGATCAAGCTCTACCGATTTTTTACCTTCTCCCAGGACCGCAAGAGCGCTTTTCGCAGGGACGATCAGACAGATCAGGAAAAACATGATGCGGGCGACTGCCGCGCGTATGAAGAGGGTATTAATAGGACAATCTCCTCGTTTCAGGCTAATCAATCCTCATCGGGCCGTTCTTGCCGTCCGCGTCGGATGATTGACTTTTATTTTATCTTATTTTTACTCGTGTCTCAAGGCTTCGATGGGAGAAAGGAGCGAAGCTTTATAGGCCGGGTAATAGCCGAAAAAGATCCCCACCAGTCCGGAGAAACTAAACGCGATCAATATGGCTATTGGAGAAATCGTGGTGGACCACCCTGCAAGGGATGCAATGGCCGCTGAGCCCGACACTCCCAGCAAGATACCGATGACCCCGCCGGCCAGCGATAAGCAGAGCGCCTCAATCAGAAACTGAAGGCGGATATCCCATGTCTGCGCTCCCACGGCCATCCGGATTCCGATTTCTCTCGTCCTTTCGGTGACCGATACCAGCATGATGTTCATGATTCCTATACCGCCGACCAGGAGGGAGATCGAAGCCACGGAACCGAGCAGAAGGGTCATGATCCGGGTGGACTGTTCCGCGGCCTGCATCATCTGCGTTAAATTCCGGACGCTGAAATCGTCTTCCTGTTTCGGACCGATATGGTGCTTTTGCCTGAGATATTCAGTAATTTGCTTTTCCGCCACCGGAAGATCTTCCGGGCTTTTCGCTTTAACCATGGCGATTCTGATCATTCCGGGAAAGGATGTTCCGAAAAGCTTCTTTTGCGCCGTCGTTACCGGTATATAGATCGTATCGTCCTGATCCTGGCCATTCGGCGATTGTCCCTTTTCTTCAAGAACCCCGATAACGGTAAATGGAATATTCTTTATCCTGACCATCTGGCCCACCGGACTGATATTCCTGAACAGGTTATTGACGACAGTGGCCCCCATCAGCGCCACTTTGGACGCGTTTCGCACATCCTCTTCAGTAAAGGGCCTTCCCGATGAAACGCCCCAGTCTCTTACTTCAAGCATGCTTGGCGTGGTACCGATGACGCCCGTAGACCAGTTCTGGTTTCCGTACACGATCTGGGCCACCCCATTTAAGATTGGCGCGGCGGCCTGGACCGACGAGATCTCTTTCCGGATCCCTTCGACATCGTTATAAGTCAAGGTCAACTGCGTTCCCATGCCCATTCTGACGCCGCCGGACGTTGATGCCCCGGGCAACACCATCAGCAAGTTGCTCCCCATGCTGGCAATCTGCGCGCTGATCTGTTCCTGCGCGCCGTTCCCTACCGCGAGCATCGTAATCACGGCTCCAACGCCGATGATAATTCCAAGC
>DATNMI010000386.1:0-2026 GCA_035602375.1 Nitrospiria bacterium
TAGGGACAGTCGTGCCAGCACCGCTTGCAGTCGTTGCATCTCCGCAAAGCCAGGGAAACGACCGCGGGCTTGGGGGGCGCACCCACCCAGGGAATGGCGAGCAACAGGATTGTCCCCGGAATGATCCAGAGCCAGTTCAACGGGGAAAAACCGCCGGATATCAGCGGATAGGGCGCCATATAGAACCAATCCATCTGAAGTCCCGCGGGAAGACGCGTCGGGTCGGCCCGCGCTCCGCTTAAGGCTGGAACTGCCAGTGAGAAAACAACCAGAATGAGGCCAAGAGAGATCATCATGCGGCGGGGAGGATTAATGACCGGATGGGTAATCCGGCTGACATGGAGCAGAAGCAGGATAAGAAGTATAAATGGAATAACGATATGGAGCGCGATGATGATCAGGAAAAAGAAGTTGGTCACCAGGTCGCGGCTGACAAAAGCGCGGGGAAGGGAGGAACCAAACCCGGGGAGGAACTGGAGAAATTCCGCCGACTTCAGCGCAATAAACTGGGCTCGGTCGTCCCAGACCATCCAATAGCCCAATATCCCATCTCCCCAGAGTATCCCTAACAGGACAATTCCGCTGACCCAGGCCAGCCATCGGGCGTGGCGGATCTGACCGGCGAGCAACACACGGATGCCATGGAGAACCGTTGCGATGACCAATCCGTCGGCGGCATACCTGTGAAGGCTCCGGATCACGCCGCCCCACCAGGGCTGTTTCCGGCTCAGGTTCTCGATCGAATCATACGCGCCGTCAATATTGAGCTTGTAGACGAAAAAAAGATAGACGCCTGTGGCAAGAAGAATCCAGAAAAAGAAAAACGCGATCGCGCCGAGAAGGTAGGAAGGGTTTTCCCCTCTGGCGGAAATTCCTTTCTGAATTAAATTTTCAACTGAAAACCGAAGACGATTAAAAACACCCGATAGCATCAGATGAGCACGTCAATCACAACCGCCACAAGAATCACCGTGAGGTAGATCATGGAGGCCATGAAATTGACCCAGGCAATTTCCTTCGACGGGTTCCGGATCAGGCGGACATTCTCCCAGAGAAAATATCCGCCGGCCAGGATTGCCCCCGAGAGGTAAATCCCGCCAAGGGTGCCGAAAAAATAGGGAAGAAGGGACGCGCCGACGAGAAGGAGCGTGTTTAGAAAAATGGCCCGGGCCGAACGGGCGGGCCCCACGATCACGGGCAACATCGGAATTTTCGCCTTCGCGTAGTCTGTCGAACGGGCCATCGCAAGGCTCCAGAAATGGGAGGGGGTCCAGAAAAACATGGCGAGCGCCAAAAAGAGCGGGGTCAGACAGAGATCGGTCCGAACCGACGCCCCGCCGGCGAGCATGGCAAAGCTTCCCGACAGTCCGCCGATAACAATATTCCACCAGGTCCGTCGCTTCAGCCAAACGGAATAGACAACCGCATAGACGAACGCCCCGAGAAAGAGGTGGATGGCCACGACCGTATTAAACTCCCAGAATCCGACTCCAAAACCGGCCAGGCCGAGAACACCGCCCAATGCGAGGACCCTCCCCGGCTGGATCCGGCCCAAAGGAAGCGCGCGGTTCCTCGTCCGGGCCATGAGCCGGTCAATATCGCGGTCGGCCACCTGGTTGCAAAGGGCCGATCCCGCTGAGGCGAGCATCAGCGCGGCGGAAAGCCAGAAGAGATGAGAAACCGAAATCGGGCCTTTCATGGTGGCATAGGCGGCCACCAGGCCGCTCAGGGTGATAAACAGGTCGATCCGCAACTTCATCAGCGACAGCATATCTTTTGTCTGCGACATCAGGGTCATCTTGTATCCTCCCCGGCCAAATTTTCCAGACCGGCTTTTAAGGCTATCCCGTCAGCGGGACGAATCAGCGCCGGAAGCATATTCAGAATAAAGGCAATTCCTCCCAAAATAGCGATCGCACCTCCCAGGCCCATCAACCCCATTCCAAAAACCTGTTCCGGCGTTCGGAGCTCCTGGCTGGCGCCGAACGTTTTCCGGGGCACCCCATGGCTTCCCGCCCAGAAGAGG
>DATNMI010000392.1:0-6618 GCA_035602375.1 Nitrospiria bacterium
CAGGGAAACAGATTTTAGCAGTTCTCCCTTCGGCAAAGTCATAAAATATTCCGCCCGAGACATTTTAGAAGATATCAAATCGGAACCTTTCTGAGTGAAACCAATTCCCGTCGTCAGGAATAACAACACTAAAAGAAAAACAAGATTAGGCCAGTGTTTTTTCATATCTGTTTTCGGCGCCTTCATCGTTTATTTTTCCAAACCTTGAAACGCTTTATCCAAAAGTTCCCTGTTAAAACCGATAAAAGCGCTCTCTTCAGGTCCTTGTGCCCGTCCCTTTACTGCTTCATAGATTCTCTTCATTTCCCGATATTCCTCTTTGGCCTCTTCCAAATGGTTTCCACCCAACAAGAGCGTTATTTTCATTTCACGCGCCTGCATAAAATTTGGCTCCAGGAATATTGCCCTGTTCATAGATTTGAGAGCCTCTTCCGGGTTTTTCTTTATCGCCTCTATCTTCCCCATTTCCAATAAAATCGAGGCATCATACGGGAAATATTTTAGCGCAGTTTTATAACTTGTCAAGGCGTCCACCAGACACTCTTTTTCAAATAACGAGTCCGGATTTCGAGACGGAATTGCCTGAAACACCACCCCTTTTAACTTGTAATGCATCCCATAAATGGGATTTAGCCGGAGGGCTTCGTCCAGTTCCTCGAGAGATTTTTCCGCTAACTGCAATTCTTTAGATATCTGATATTCTGAAAAATAAATGTTAGCAAGAGCGTTATGGTAGGTCGTGTTTTCTGTTTGAAAAAATATGGCTTTTTCATAACTTTTCCCGGCAGCCAGGAGCTGTTTTTGGCGCATCTGAACATATCCGATTGAGTAAAAATACCATCCCGCGGCCATTGACAAAATCAGCCAACAAACAGCGAGAGACACAACAACCACAAAAGAATAGTAAACGCCGGGTCTGATGTTCTCTGTATGGATGACCTTTTTCAATTCAACACTTTTCGGGTTAACCAGAAAGGCGGCCATCAAAGCCATGACGAGCATAAGAGCCGGCTCATGAACGGTGGCGTTGAAAAACGAGATGACCATAAATACTAAAAGGGCGCCGGCAATTCCGATCTTGTTCTTGAAGTCCTCCTGATGGAGGCCTGCATTTCTAAAATAGACGTACAATAGATAGAGTAAGAGAAGCCCTCCGGGAATACCCGATTCCGCCAGGAGCCGAAGATATTCATTATGAGGAGACTCGGCAATCTTGCCGTAATGTTTCAGGGCAGTGGGGACCGGAAAGGCATATTGCGGAGAAACATAGGGATACATTTCCAGGCCGATTCCAAAAGGATGCTCCTTCACCATGAGGAGAGCAGCTTTCCACATCTCTATTCTGGAGAATGAATAGGGGTCTTCCCGGGAATCATGGAGTATCCGGTGCTGTAGTGGATTTGGGATAATGATCAAAAGCAAAACAAGAACCAACCACCCGTAGATCACCTTGTAACGAAACCGCTTCCATAAGACAAAGCTGGTTCCAGAAACCCAGGCCAAGGCAACGCCTCTCGATTGCGCCAAAACAAGAGCGGCCCCCAAAAGGGCGAGAAAGCCAGATCCTCTCCAGAAGGCTCTTTGGCGATAATCCCCAAATTCATATTTTCCCAAAAAGAGGCAGAAAAGGAGCGCAAGGTAGCCCGCAAAAAAATCGGGATTAAAAAAGGTCCCTTTGGCCCGCTCATGATGAAAGACAAACTGGGAAATCCCGGTGGCCGCTTCACCCCCTGCCATGAACCATAAGACACGATAAACATTATTTTCAAATGATCGGTTCATCGCTTTAAAATAGATTGAAAAATAGAAAACCACGAAATAGGCGGCAAAAAGAATAATTTGTTGACGGCCCGGGAGTTGATATGGGGTCCCTAACCATAACATTCCGGAGAGATAGAGAAAGAACAAGAGGATACTGAAAAAGATAGGATGGCTAAAGCTCAGGTAAGGGGTCCCGCGATAAACCGCGATCATTTCACCGGTCAGCAAGAGAAGAACAATCCCCTCGATAATAGCAACGGGATAGTAGGTGGTCCCTCCTTCGATCAGGGGAGAAAAACAGAGGAGGAAATAGATAAAAAAGCGGTTGAAGGGTTGAAGGGTTGAAGGGTTGAGACGTGAAAACAAGAATTGAGTTTTAGCAGGTGAGAGCGGCACCTACTAAATCTACCAGTTTACCGGGATCTGTCAAATTAAGCTCTCACCAGTATCGACTTTTTGAACCATGATATTTTGACTCTGAGCTTTCAGCCTTGAGCTTCGAGCTTGCTCTTTCCGCTCCATTCAACCATTCAACCGCCCCTATCAATTATTCAACTGATGTTTTAGTATCCCGTCTGAGCGTTACAGATCACCCCAACATCGTTGATTGCCCATTGATCATTATGCCCGATACTGCTGACCATACCCCACGCTCCAGCTGTAAACCCGGATGTTGAACCTACGCCCGCGGGAGAAGAAATAGTTTGGGAACAGGCCCCTTGAGAAGAGACCCAGGTCGCGGGGACGGGAACCGGGGTTGCTACAAAACCTGTCTCGGCGGATGTATTGGTAGCGCTATATGAATACCGGATGGTTCCTGCGGGAGGAAAATTAATGGCGACTAATGATCCATATTTGTTATTATCCGCAAAATAGGATATTTCAGAGGTAAAAATTCCTTTGAGGTTCGACAGTGCTTCCGATGTTTTCGCCTTGGCTTGATATTTTAAAAAGTTGGGTATGGCAATGGCCGCCAGGATTCCGATAATCGCGACGACGATCATGAGTTCGATCAGGGTAAAACCGTCTTTATTCAATCTTTCAGTAAACATGGGATCCCCCAAGGAAACACTCACTTCATCTTTGCTTTTTGAAAAAAAAAGGGAGAAGGAGTGATTCCTTCTCCCTTTTGTTTCAGTTTTAATTAGAACCCTAATTGGGTATTACAGAGGTTATTGACATCGTTTCCCTGCCAGATGTCCGAATAGCCGATGTTGCTGATATTTGCCCATGCAAATCCCGTAAATCCGATTAAAGACCAGGAACCACCGGTTTGACCGGTTACGCAGTTCCCGCCAACAACACCCACATTCGTTACGGCAACTAACGCTGTATTACCGACTTCAGGGACAAGAGCGACCGTGTTTAACGACCCCACTGTCAGGGCATACCGAGAGGTACCTGATGGCGCATAGTTAATACTTGCAAAAGCACCATAGCTATTGGCTTCCGAAAAATAGGAGGTCTCGGAAGTAAAGATACCTTTCAGGTTGATCTTTGCTTCAGACTGTTTTGATTTGGCCTGATATTTGAGGAAGTTGGGAATGGCAATGGCGGCCAAGATACCGATAATGGCGACCACGATCATCAACTCGATCAGGGTGAACCCTTTCTTATTCATGAGCTTAAACATGTTGTACCTCTTTCTGATTGTTGTTATTTATGTATCCTGCCCTGGATATATGCAGAAGACATGCCAGGGTCTGCATGGCTATAACAACATCATATTTTCAATGGCTTATTAACTCTGAGCTTGGAGCTTTGAGCTTCGAGCTTTGTTTTTGAACAAATTTTGAGCATATGCACTGACAATTTTTGTCAGTTTTATAGAGTGTATGGGAATGTAGACTAGATCTTGGAGCGGTGGGTATCGGCCTGGTTGGTTTGATTCAGGGCGGGGGAAGCAGGCTCGACCTTTTTCAAGGCTTTTTGAATTCGCTCATCTTTCATCGGGTCGCCCAGGCCGAATTCACCCTGAAACCGTTCCAGGAGTTTTGGATTGGATGGATTGAGTTCCAGGGACCGAATAAATTCCTCTTTCGCTTCATTCTTCAGGTTTTTCTTGACCAGCACTTCTCCGAGATGTTCATGAATCGTAGGGTCTTCAGGGACAAAGGAGAGGGCCTTTTTTAATTCCAGGACCGCTTCGTCGAGATTTCCCTCTTTATAATAGACCCAGGCCAGGCTGTCGATAATATAGCCGTCATTGGGGCGGCCCTGAAGCGCGCGCCGGATCAGATCTCCCGCCTCTTTTAACTTGATGTTCTTCTCGGCGTACGAATAGCCGAGGTAGTTCAGTGCATTGACATTGGCCGGGTCAATCTCAATCGCCTTTTTCATCTCTTTTTCCATATCTTCAAACCGGGACATCTTGTCGTAGGTCTGGCCGAGATTGAAATAGATATCGGGGTTTTTTGAATTGATCTTCAATGCTTGGTTAAACGCGTTAATGGCTTCCTCATATTTTTCAATCTGGAGGTAGACCCACCCTTCGGCCGTCAGAAAAACCTCTGCTTTGGGGGGATTATCCGTCCGGCCCTGGCTCAATGCCTGCAAGGCCAGGTCGGTCTTCTTCTCTTTAACGTAGAGAGCCGCCAGGTGAATCACGGAATCGGTATATGTTTTGTCGATGGAGATGACCTTGCGATAGGCTTCTTCGGCTTTTCCCGGCTGATTGGCGGCTTCATAGAGGACCCCCAGATAATCCATCAGTCTGGGATCATGGTCTCCCCTCCGATCGATAATAAACGATAAAAGGACGATCGCCCGGTCATAATTTTTCTGTTCCGCCAGGAGAACCGCCAGCCGGAAGTTGGCCTCAAGATCATTCGGATCGATCCGGAGGAAATCTTCAAGTTCTTTCCTGGCCTCGTCAAGCCGCCCATCCGCCGCCAGATTCAGAATGATTCTTTGACGGGCGTCCCGGTGGTTCGGGCCGGCGGCATCGAGATATTTCCGGTAGTGGGAAATCGCCTTTTTCCGGTCCCCGTCCGCTTCATAAACAAGACCGATCCCCATCCAGGAAGGTTCATGGAGCGGGTCGAATTTCAAGGCCTGCTGAAACTGGGCAAGCGCCTCCGAATTTTTCTTCTGTTCAAAAAAGATCCGGCCAAGATAATAGTACCCAACGGGAGATTTGGGTTTCTGGGAAATCAATTTCCGGACGATCTTTTCGGCTTCCGGATACATGTTCTGCTTCATGAAGAGGGAGGCGATTTCAAAATAGGTGTCCTGATCATCGGGACGCAGGGCAATGGCTTTCTGGTAGGCCTCCACTGCCCGGTCAAGCCTGTTCCGGGAGACCTCGATTTCTCCCAAGAGCATCAAAGCCTCGACATGGCCCGGATTTTCTTCCAGAAGCGTATTTACATAAGACTCCGCAAGATCGGTCTCCCCCAGCCGGAGAGCGAGGTTGGCCAACTCAAAGAGGAGCGTTTCCGATTTCGGGTCGATGGAAAGCGCGGTTCTGAACTCCTGGAAGGCGGCTGGAATGTTGTTATCAAGTTCAAGAAGCGACCCCGCCATGAAATGAAAATAGGCTCTAGGGTCTGAGATTCTCGCCGGCTCTTCCTTCCCGGCTTTTCTGGTGTCCTGGAGTTTTTCTTGTTCCGCGGATTGGGGCGAAGCGGCGGCAAGCGCGTCCGTTGAATTTTGAGATTTCAAAGAGGCGCAGGCCGGAACAAACAACAACAGGAGGGGAACGAGGAAAAAAGTCTTTTTCATTCGGTTAATGCTTCTTATCTTTCTTCTCCTCATCCTTGCCGGGAGTCACATCGATTTCGCTCGGTTCGGAAATTCCTTTTTTAAACCCGCGGATTGCCTTTCCCAACCCGGCGCCGATTTCAGGCAGACGGTTGGCGCCGAACAGGACCAGGACGATCAGCAGGATGACGATTAGTTCAGGCATTCCTATTCCAAACATTTTTTCCCCAAAGGCAGACTGGTGAAAAAGCCCCACCTGTTGCGTTCTCACCTCTCAGTCGTCTCAACGTACTTGATCATGTACGCCTCCGCCGCCTTCGAGGTTCGTGCCTTACATCTGGAGCTTTTTGACCAGTCTGCGTAATTTAAATTATTTTAAGTTAATTATAGTCCCATCAATTAAAAGAAGTCAAAGCGAACTTTAACACCCAAACTCCCCTCCCCTTGTGGGAGGAGAGATTATTTATGTCTCCCACCAAGGGAGAGGAGAGTACCGGGAAATCTTTATCGCTTGAACGTTTTTTCAATAATTAATACGCAATGGGGGGGTGGTAATTGTCAAACCGGGTGTGCGCGTGGCTATAGGTCAGATCTACCACTCCGATCGGGCCGTTTCTCTGTTTTCCCAGAATGACCTCGGCCTTTCCTTTCTTGTCTTCCCTGTCGGGAAAATAGACCTCTTCCCGGAAAATAAAGAGGACCAGGTCGGCATCCTGCTCGATGGCGCCGCTCTCCCGGAGATCGGCGAGCACCGGCCTTTTATCCGGCCTGTTTTCAACGGCGCGGCTGAGCTGAGAGAGGGCCATAACCGGGACCTGAAGCTCCTTGGCCAGCGATTTTAAAGACCTCGAAATTTCTGAAATTTCCTGTTCCCTGTTATCCGCGTTCCCGCGGCCTCTCATAAGCTGGAGGTAATCGACAATGATCAGGTGGAGCTCATGTTCGGCCTTCAGGCGCCTTGCCTTGGCCCTCATTTCGAGAATGGAAATGGCCGGCGTATCGTCAATGAATATTCTCGCCTCTGTCAGATGGCCTGCCGCGTTGGTCAGCTTCGGCCAGTCATCCGCCCCAAGAAATCCGGACCGGAGTTTATGGGCATCGACCCGGGCTTCCGAGCAGAGCATCCGGAGGACTAACTGTTCCTTCGACATTTCA
>DATNMI010000261.1:0-2128 GCA_035602375.1 Nitrospiria bacterium
ACCTCTCCCTTCTCAAGCAATTTGATCTTGTCCCGATCTTTATCAACGCAAATCGTCTGCACGCCAAACTCGGCAAAACAGGCGCCCGTCACCAACCCTACATAGCCTGCGCCAATTATGCAAATTTTCATCAGGTTTCCTCCGAAATATTGATGGTCTCGTAAAAACTCCAGATTAGAATGATTGGGTCATTCCGTGCAAACGGCAACCTTTTCAAGGAGTTTAAAACACTCTGGATACCCGCCTTTGCGGGTATGACGATTTTTTACGAATTCATTCGAAATTATCACAATCTTTCTTTAAAAGCCATCTCGTTGTTTCTTTCACTAAGCTCCTGATGTATAATATTTTCCATGAAAGCGGATCATCTGGGCCACATTGTTTTTTACGTCAGAAGTCTGAAAAGATCCTTGACTTTTTATAAGGATCTCCTCGGCTTTCAGCTGATTGAAAATGGCGCCCTTCCCTTCCCGGCCGCGGCCCTGACCTCCGGCCGGACCCACCATGAAATTCTCCTCATTGAGGTGGGCGAAACCGCTAAAGGGCCTCCCACGGGAAGACGTGCCGGCCTCTATCATGTCGGCATCAAGGTCGGAGATGGCCTGGAGGCGCTACGGCAAGCGAAAAGAGAACTGGAAGCGGCGAATGTTCCGATCGTCGGCATGTCGGACCATACCGTTTCCCAAAGCATCTATGTTCTCGATCCTGACGGCAATGAGGTCGAGATCTACGTTGACGCCCAGCCCCCTGCCTGGAAAGAAAACCCGGCGCTGATCCTCTCGCCGATCAAGCCGTTATTTCTTTAAAAGGTAGGTGAGTTTGGCGACTATCACGGTGGTGGTCTGGGGGTCGGCTCGGGTCGGATTAATCACCAGGTAGAATTTGCTTCCCTCCCGGTATTCCCAGATAAACCGGAAATTTCCAGACAGCTCCTGGCTCTCGCGATCCCATTGCGTCAACATCGCAAGCGACATCTGGTTCGTCAGGTCCCACCGGAGATCCTGCGACACCACCTCGGCAACAAAATCTCCCCAGGGGAGGTAGACCCAATCGACCTCGGCCGCAAGCCCCGCTTTCAGAGTCCCTATCACTCCCCAGGTCAGATTCAGAACGGCCGACTCTTTTTCGCCCCCGTAAAATCCTCCTCCCAGATAGCTTGCCGTAGCTGAAAAACTCCTTGTCGGATCGCTTGAATAAATAATGTTCCATTGGGTATAAACATATTCCCCCGGCGGAATTGTAATCGCGGGCCGGATCGCAAAATAGACCGGGAGATATTCCCGCTGGAAGTCAATGCTCGTCAGAAGAAAATCTCCGTTGACAAAGTTAGCTTGCCCGCGCCAGTAACTGCTCCGGTATAAAAAATCTCCGCCAGAATCTCCCTGGTAGGTCACTTCGCTCTTGAATCCATATTCCCGGACAGCCCCGCTTTTGGGCTGAGGGTGATAATCGATATATCCATAGGTCTCATCCAGATCGGCTTGACGGACGAACCCGGTTCCCGGGTTGAAATTCTGATCAATGTGAAGGTGGTTCAGCCGGATCCGCCAGACAGGGTCGTGCCAGTAGATTTCTGCAAAGCCCGCGTTTGCCGTCCCGCTCGCCGCACCGTTCATCCCCGATTTAATAAAAAACCCCTGAAGGTCGACATCCGGGTGTACGCCGGCAAAAAAATCTCCCCCGGCCGTCTCGTCCTTGTTAAGGTCGACCCCGTTCCGGTCCGTAAAGAGAAAACCGGCTCTCGACCGGACACCGATATCCCTCGAAAAACGGACGACCGAAAACTGCTCCCCTTCATTGCCGCTGTCAGAACGGGTGGCCATCGATAAAGCCCCAACGCCATAACCATCCCCCTTTCCGGTAAATTTAAGCCCCCCCAGAATGGGAACAGGTAAAAAACTGGAACTGTTGAGTCCGATCGTCCGGCTGAAAAAGGGCTGGATTCTTCCCGAAATTCCGAAATCAAAAAAACCGGAACTTTCCAGGAAAAACTCTCTTTTTTCAGGATAATAGAGCGGAAACCGGGTCAGATTTATCTGAAACAGGTCGCTCTCCGTTTCGGCAAAATCGGTGCGCCAAGTCAAATCGAGCGTCGAATTGCTCTTCATAGCATACCGGACGTCTCCAC
>DATNMI010000409.1:0-1344 GCA_035602375.1 Nitrospiria bacterium
GAGGCTTCTTCCAACGTTTCGTTCGCAAATACCGCCCTCTGTCAAGCTCGACATCCTTTATGACCGTTCAGATTCGATTATGGCTTCCATTCATGATGTTAAATTTACCCTTTATCTCGCGATTATCCTGGTTGTTCTGGTGATTTTTATTTTTCTCCGGAAGGTTTCAGCGACCGTTATTCCAAGCTTTGCCCTCCCTCTTTCCATCATGGGAACCTTTAGCATTCTTTATCTTTTTGGATACAGCATCGATAATCTTTCGTTGATGGCTCTGACACTATCGGTCGGCTTTGTCGTGGATGACGCGATCGTCATGCTAGAAAATATCGTACGCCATCTGGAAAAAGGGGAGAGCGTTGAAACGGCGGCCTTTACCGGATCTAAAGAAATAGGGTTTACCATTTTATCCATGACGATCTCTCTGGCGGCGGTTTTTACGCCGGTCTTTTTCATGGGGGGGATCTTAGGAAGGCTTCTTCATGAGTTTTCGGTAGCCATCATCGCGTCAATTCTGGTTTCCGGTCTGGTTTCCCTGACCCTTACTCCGATGCTTTGCAGTAGAATCCTCCGGGAGCATAAGACAGAACGGCATGGTTCCCTTTACCTTATCATCGAGAAGGGCTTTAACGCCGTTCTTCACGCCTATGAATCGAGCCTTAAATTTGCCCTGGTACACAGAGCCATGGTGTTTGCGCTCTTCTTTGTTCTTCTTGCCGCGTCGATTTTCCTTTTTAAAACGCTTCCGAAAGGCTTTATTCCAAACAGCGACGCCGGTCTTGTCTTCACCTTTACCCAGGGGCCCCAGGACGTCTCCTTTGAATCGATGAAAGCCCACCAGCAGGAGTTGGCCGCTATTTTTCAGAAAAATCCAAATGTGGAATCGTTTATGTCCGGAATTGGCGCCGGGGGGCCGAATGTGACTGGAAACACGGGGAGAATCTTCAGCCGGTTGAAACCGCGCTCGGAGCGGCCCGATATTGATACAGTCATTCAACAATTGCGCCCGCAACTGGCGGCTGTTCCCGGTATCAAAGCCTTTCCTCAAAACCTTCCGATGATCCGCATCGGCGGGATGCTGACCAAGAGCATGTATCAGTATACGCTTCAGGATCTTGATCTGGGCGAGCTCTATGATTGGGCGCCAAAACTGGAAGGTAAATTAAAAACGCTTCCCGGTTTTCAGGATGTCACCAGCGATCTTGAAATATCGACCCCTCAAATCAACGTTGAAATTGATCGGGACAAAGCGGCCTCCCTGGGGGTAACGGCCCAGCAGATAGAAGATTCCCTTTATTACGCTTATGGTTCAAGGCAGGTTTCCACCATTTATACCTCTTCCGACCA
>DATNMI010000412.1:0-4210 GCA_035602375.1 Nitrospiria bacterium
ATGGGGGAAAAGAAATAGTGGATCTTTTTTGTCCGAAATGCGGGGGAACATGAATTGTGGAAAAGAAAGAGATTTCTTTACGCTGATTCAATTCCTGAAATGTCATAATTGCCGAAACACCATGAGGAGATTGTTATGAAAGCCAAATCAAAATCTTCAAAAAAAGTCACGAAAAAGCCGGCAGCCAAAAAAAAGATGACCTCAACCATCAAGAAAAAGAGAGTCGCGGCAAAATCTGTAAAGAAAGCGGCACCCGCGAAAAAGAGCCGAAAAGCCAGCCCAGGGAAAACGGCGAAGCGCCCTGTGGCCAAAAAGCAGGCTGCTACAGCTGCCAGAAAAAAGAAATCCGCATTAAAACCTGTCAAGAGATCCGCCGCGAGAAAAAAACCAGCCCCCGCAAAGGCCTTTTTTCCTGTCATCGAGGAAACGATAGTTTCTATTTCCGAAATTGCGCCGGAAGACGCGGTGCCCTCCGCCCCTCTTTCCGGCCTTCTCCTTGGAAGAGTAGCCTATTATGACAATGATTCGAGTGTGGCCATTATTGAACTAGATGCCGGAAATCTCCGGGTGGGGGATACAATTCATATCAAAGGGCATACCACCGATTCTGAACTGGTGGTGGATTCCATTGAAATCGAAGATCAAGACATTGAGACAGCGGAAGCGGGTCAGACGGTCAGCGTGAAGGTAAGGGATGTGGTACGTGAGCATGATAAGGTCTACAAAAAAGGGGGAAACTAAAGGAAATATCGCCATGTTAAGGAGTCGAAAAATAAATTCCCACAGATAAGGAGGATGCCGAAACCCGCGATACCTGCCGGGCCAAAAAAGAAAACCTTAATATTGTCTTGAAACTTTTATTTAATTCCACTATCTTGACCAGAGTTATTTTTGATTCTTCCTGCTCTCGGATCTATAACCGGCCTTGGGCGATAACCCTTTTTAAAAAGGAGCATCTTAATGGCCAAAGCAATGACCAAGTCGGGAATTATTAGCCATCTTTCTGGAAAACTCGAACTGCCAAAGAAAAAAATCGGCGAAGTGCTGCAAGTAATCGCGGAACTGGCGTACAAGGAGGCGAAAAATGCCTTTACTCTTCCAGGTTTGGGGAAACTTGTCCTGGTGAACCGGAAGGCCCGGATGGGAAGAAATCCCGCAACCGGCGAAACGATCAAGATTCCCGCAAAGAGAGTGATAAAGTTCCGTATTGGGAAAGCCTGCAAGGATGCCGTTTTAGGGGCAAAGAAAAAGTAGATCCCTAAAAAGATTCGAAAGCGTACCATCTTCTATTTTTGGGTCAGGTCTATTTGGTTGGCAAATTATTTTACGTCATTGAGCCGAATGTCAATAAAATAGACCTGCCCCTATGAGGTTTATTAAGTACCTCTCTCTCCAGGAAAACCTTACTGTGATAAACTTCGCAGTGACGGCTATTTTTCGATAAATGCCTGGGGATTTATGGCAACCGGAACACTGCTCATCTATTCAATGCTTTTTGGATCGGTCGGGATCGGCTATTTTATCTATGGCAAAAAGCAGGGTAAAATGGTCCCGCTGATCACCGGGATGGTGCTCAACGTGTTTCCCTATTTCATGCCGAACCTTTATACGCTGATTATAACGGGAATTATTTTAATGGGAGTTCCCTGGGTATATAGGCCATAATGAAAGCGTTTAGATGCGGGAATCGCTGAAGTTGAAGGATAGGACGCTGTCATATCCTCCCAACCGGCGCGGCCATTCAAGCCGGATGGTTAGTACCTGCCAGGTTTAATCCTCCCGGCAGCTTCTTCGTAAAGCTTCACATATTCCGAGGCCGAACGTTCCCAGGAAAAATCGGAATACATGCCCGCTCTCATCAGATTCCTCCAGACCCCTTTTTCTTTATAAAAACATAACGCCAGTTGCAGAGTCTTCAATAAGGAATCGGCATCCGCATTCTCGAACACGAATCCTGTAGCTACTCCCGACTTGATATTCAAAGGCGTCGCGTCCACTACGGTGTCGGCCAAACCGCCGGTTTTTCGAACCACGGGAACGGTACCATAACGAAGGCTGTAAAGTTGATTTAGACCGCAGGGTTCAAACCGTGATGGCATCAGAAATATATCAGCCCCTGCCTCTACCCTGTGGGCGAAAATTTCATTAAAGGTCACATGGACCGAAAGCTTGTTTTTAAACTTTCTGCCCTCCGAGGACAGTTTTTGTTCGTAATCGGAATTTCCGGTTCCAAGGACCACCAATTGAAGGTCCAGAGCCATCAGTTCCTCCATGATTTCAAGCACGAGGTCCACACCCTTCTGGTAAACCAGCCGTGAGACAATTCCAACAACGGGGAGGTCAGTTTCCTTGAACTTGCATCTTCTCTGAAGGGCGCTCTTGCATGCGAGTTTGCCTTCCATATTTTCAGGACTGTACATGGCGGGAATATTCGGATCGGTCGCAGGATCCCACTTTTTATAATCGACTCCGTTAATGATTCCGTGGAGATCCTTCCGGCGAGCGTGAAGAACCCCTTCCAAACCAAAACCGTATTCGGGCGTTAAAATTTCCCTGCCATAGGTCGGGCTTACTGTAGTTATAATGTCAGCGGAGACCAAACCTCCTTTAAGGAGATTAATCTGCCCGTAGAATTCCAGAGCGGAAGGGGTAAAAAAATCCCGAGAAAGGCCGGTTTTAGAGAACTCTGAACCGGGGAAGATCCCCTGATGCGCCAGGTTATGAATGGTTAATACTTTGGCAATCTTTTTGAAAAGGGGTTTATCCTGGAGTATAGACTGCAAATAGAGAAAGGCCAGGGAAGTCTGCCAATCATTTGCGTGGAGAATATCAGGATGCCAGTTCAGGAGATCCGGAATTTCCAGCGCAGCCCGCGAGAATAGCGAGAATCGTTCCAGATTGTCCGGATAGTCTTTACCCTCCTCGCCATAAATCCCTGGCCGATTTGACAATAAGGCGCTTTCAATAAAAAATATTTCGACGGAAGATTCAGGAAGAAGACTTTTCCAGACGGTTAGGTAATTCTCTTTTCCACAGAAATCCAGGGCAAATGATTTAAACCGCTCGAGTCCCCATAAGGCCTTAGCAATCGTCCCATACTTCGGCATGACGATTTTAACATCATGTCCGAGGTGGCCCAGCGCGGCAGGGAGAGAGCCGCTTACATCGCCCAAGCCTCCTGTTTTGGCAAAAGGAAACGCTTCAGAAGTCATGTATAAAATTCGCATACCCGTCACCCGGCCCGCACTGATCCTGGCTTTATTTTATCCCAAATGAAAGTGGCATTGCATGGGTTATTTTGGACAGCCGGGAGATGAGAATCCGAAATCACCATTTCTGTTGAATTCGAAACCCCACCGGTTAATGCTTTAGTCTCATTCTAAGCATCCGGCCATAAATGCAAATATTAGCAAAAAGCAAAAGAATACCCAAAAAAACCTGAATTGTCCGGGTGAGATTCGCAGGGTAAAGAAAAGAGAGAATATAATGTTCAATGAACCCGGACTGATAACCTGCAGCCCCGCTCTTTTGACGAAACCATATTTCAAGCGGCGTCAGGGGGCAAATCCAGCCGGTAAATTCGATGAATATTGCCCAGAACGCCGCTGGCAGATGGATCCAGATTAATTTGTTCCATCTAAGCGCCAGGAATCCGCCAAACGCTGAAAAGACTACAAAGCCGAAATGAACCAGAACAATGAAATCGGCTGCCGCGAGGTAGATCATAGGTTATTTGCCGCTCATTCGCTCTTTTATTATGAAAGACCCGCTGACTGTTTTCAATGAATGATTAAATCGCATTCCTTTCACTAATTCCTGATCTTCCAACGATCTTTCAGGCCCTGGAATTAATCTTCGGAAGACCTCCTGCCAAACCGGCAGTTATGGATCAATGCGGACGATTTGACTTTATGACCTCTCCTGGAGAGATAATGCTCACAGGGAAGGGAAAAGGGTGGGAAGGCAATGAAGATTCTGACCCTCAATAATGGGAGTTCCTTCCAGGAAACCACGTTTTATGAAATATTAAGGAAGAATTGATAGAATGAATATCGACAATAAAATCGTTGTTGTGACC
Organism: Nitrospiria bacterium; assembly: GCA_035602375.1. Lineage (GTDB taxonomy): Bacteria > Nitrospirota > Nitrospiria > JACQBW01 > JACQBW01 > DATNMI01. The sequence continues at coordinate 4,079 of DATNMI010000412.1, forward strand.
GGAGCTTCCTCTGGTATCGGTTTGGCCACCGTTAAACTTCTTGCCAGCCGGGGGGCCAAATTGGCTCTGGTGTCCCGGTCAAAAGACAAATTGGACGCCTTTTCCAGGAAAATTTCTGGCTCAATAGCGGTC
>DATNMI010000432.1:0-1404 GCA_035602375.1 Nitrospiria bacterium
AGGCCCGTGCCGTTCTCGAAATCTACCAGAGCCTGCTCCGGCAAAAGTACACCGACCGCGATGGTAACGAATTTCCGATACGGAGAGAAAACATCATGGTGGTTGCGCCCTACAATCTTCAGGTTCATCTTCTCAAGGAACAGCTGCCCGAAGGGGCATGGGTTGGGACGGTCGATAAATTTCAGGGGCAGGAGGCAGAAGCAGTGATTATTTCGCTGGCCACCTCGACGGGGGAGGATCTTCCCCGCCATATGGAGTTTCTCTATAGCAGGAACCGTTTAAACGTGGCGGTTTCCCGCGCGAGATGTCTGGCGATTCTGGTGGCGAACCCGGATCTGATGGCGGTCCAGTGCCGGACCGTGGAACAGATGGCGCTGGTCAACACCCTCTGCTGGCTGGCGAGAGGATGAAAAAGGCAGGGGGCAGAGAACAGGGGGCAGGGTGTAGGGGGGTTGGGTTATAAGGGTATAAGTAGTGCACAGGAAAAAGATTTCTTATTTGTTCCTGTACCCTGTAACCTACCCCCTTACTCCCTAACACCCCTACACCCTGCCCCCGTACCCCCCTGTCTTCTAAAGAAGATAAGAGCCGTTTTGGTAGATGATTTCGCCGTCGATTTCGACCCGGTCGGTGACCGCGAAGACGTCGACATGAAAACGGTGTTTTCTCGAAAAACCCGGCTTGCGGTAAATGGCATGTTTGCCGCCGAGGGAAAGATGAATGCCGCACATCCGTTCATAGGTCCCGATATCCATCACCCGCCGCTCCCGGGTCATCGCCCGGTTCAACCCGAACCCGAGTTCCCTGACCCAGACGTCCCCCTCCTCCTTCCGGATATCCTCCAGAACCTCCAGAAAAGCTTCCGGGGCATTTTCCACCCGTATGATCAGCCCTGCTTCGATAACCGCGGTGATTGGAGGGTCCGCCGGCCGGGCCATGAATTCCCGGTCTCCAAAGGCGAAGATCATGGTCCTGCCATGGACCTTGCGGAGGTCGCACGCCTCGGTGAAGACCTCCCCGATCGGAAACTGCCCGCCGGTATTTTTTAAAAGGGAATAATCGCCGATATTGAGGCGGGGGGGTTCCAGTGGGGAGTCGAAGACAAGCTCGTCCTGGCCGGCGAAGAGGACCGTCCTGCCGCTTTTTTCAATCCTCTCCTTCAGTCCGGCGCCCACCCTACGGAAATAGGAGGAATCATAAGCAAGGGAATCGAGATAGGTTTCATATTCCGCTTCCGGGATCCGTGCCAGGTGGGGATGTTCCATCACCTTTAATCCGAGGTTGAAAAGAACGATCCTGATCCTGAACTGATCGAGCCTGAAGCTGGTCGATTGAACCAGAATGACAAGATCTCCTTTCGAAAGCGATTTAAACCGTTCCAGGATTTCTTCGGGCGAGATTTCG
>DATNMI010000435.1:0-5748 GCA_035602375.1 Nitrospiria bacterium
GCCAGAGAGCCTCAAGGAACTCCATATCGGATCTGAACTCTTCCTCTGTGGTTCCTTCGCTGACGGTCCGGATAATATATCCTGATCCGGGCCTCCGGAGCCGGTGAAGCATCTCTTTCAGCCGGCCCCTCTCCTCCCCCCCGCCGATTCTTCGGGAAATTCCGATATGGTTCACGTTCGGCATGAAGACAAGGTATCTGCCCGGCAGGGAGATATAGGTGGTCACCCGCGGGCCTTTGGTTCCCATAGCGTCTTTGGACACCTGTACAACTACGTCCTGGCCCTCTTTGAGGAGTTCCTCGATAGACCTTGAAACTCTCCTCTGCTTCGGCTTGTTTCTGAAAAATCTCCCCCGGTTTCTCGACCGCTGTTTTCCCTGCTGAGGGGCCGGTTTTACCGGCGCCTGAAGGACGGCCACCGGTTCTCCCGCCGGGACTTCCTCTCCTGAAGGCTGAGGAAGGACTTCCTGAGCGGGCGGGTGTGAAACAACTTGATCCAATTCTACGGCAAGAGGGGAAACCGCCACGTCAGCTGGTGACAGGTCCTTACCCGGGACATCAAAGACAGGAAGGGGGACCTCTCCTGGCGCCGCATCTTGAGAAATTGTCTCCTCGGGAGAATCTGGACGGGACGGTTCTCCCGGCGAGAAATCGAGCAGGTCTGCAGGTTCCGTTTCACCCTCATCCTGCCCGTCTTCCAATGCGGAATCGGGGAAAGGGGCCTCTTCAACCAGGGAGCCTTGCAGGTCTTCACTGGTTTCTTCTACGGTTCCCTGGGTCTCGCCTGCCGCTTCCGGCTCTTCTCCGGAATACCGCGCGTCATGCCCTTCTTCCTCGGATTCACTCTCTTTTTCCCGGGGGTCTTCCTCAAAGAGCTTCCCGTAGTCATCAGCGCCAGTGCGGACATCGGATACGTAAAGGAACGCCGCTTTCTCCTGCCCGATATCGACAAAGGCGGCCTGCATTCCGGGAAGGACCTTCACCACCTTCCCTTTGTAGACATTCCCGACAATTCCACGGTCCTTTTTCCTGTCGACATAAAATTCCGTGACCGTCTTGTTTTCCAGAATGGCAACGCGCGTCTCTTCCTCGGTTGCGTTTATGATAATCTCGATAGACATTCAAATCTCCTTACAGACCCCGTCTCTCAAAACAAATGGAGCGGGGACCCGTTACATTCATTCCGGCTGAAAAACACCGGCCATTCAAACATTAATAAAAAAGCATAAACCTGCGGATTTTAATGTTCATTAAAATCCCCAGAGCGGCCAGGGTGGTCACCATGGCCGTTCCTCCATAACTCATGAGCGGAAGCGGAACACCCACCACCGGCATCATGCCAAGTGTCATGCTAATATTGACAATAAGGTTAAAACCTATTAATCCGACAATCCCCGAGGCCATGAAAGTCCCCAGGGAATCCTTTGCCTTGAAAGCAACATCAAGGCCCCATATGAGCAATAATCCGTAAAGAGACATCAGTACAAGCACGCCGAGGAAGCCCCACTCTTCGGCAAACACGGAAAAGATGAAATCCGTATGCCCCTCGGGAAGAAACTTCAACTGGCTCTGCGTCGCTCCCAAAAGGCCTTTTCCAAGCCCCCCCCCGGAACCGATCGAAATCTTGGACTGGATAATATGATAACCGGTCCCGGAAGGATCTACGGTCGGATTGATAAAGGTCATTAATCTTTCTCTCTGATAGGGTTTCAAGTGTCCCCAGAAAACACTCCAGAAGAAAGGCGCCGCCAGAAGAGAAATAATTCCGGCAAAAATCAGCGTTCTCGAGTGGAAATCAATGAGAAATATCATGGCGATAAAAACAAAAGAAATGGACAGGGCTGTTCCGAGGTCCGGTTGTTTTAAAACCAGAATGAACGGAATCCCCAGAAGCACCAGAGGCCATATCAGTCCCGTAATTCTAAAACCCCCTCCTTTGGTCCGTTCCGAAAAATAACGGGCCAATACAAGGAGAATCCCCAATTTGGCGAACTCCGACGGCTGGAAGGAAATCGGACCGAGAGAGAGCCATCGCTGGGCGCCCAGACCCACCCGGCCTATGAGCATGACCAGAATAAGGAGAAATACCATTACGCCATAGACCGGATAGGCGAAACGGGCAATGACATGATAATCGATGGTCACACAAGCAAAAAAGACCGCCATGGAGACCCCGATCCAGAGGATCTGCCTGAAATAGAGGCTTGATTTCAGCGCTCCTTTCTCGGGAGAAACGCTGTAAATGGATAAAACCCCGATCGCAAGAATCGCCAGGATCACGAGGTAGATTTTCCAGTCAAACTGCGTGACAAACCGCCGGTCAAACATGACAGGTTCCTCTTCCGGTACAATTAAGATCTTCCGCCGGCATCATGTCTGGTCTCTTTTGAGATAAGCCTCAAAAACTTTTTTGGCAAGAGGTGCCGCGGTTGATCCCCCGTGCCCTCCATGTTCCACCAGCACCGCAATGACGATGCGGGGGGCGTCAAAAGGCGCGTAGGCGACAAACCAGGCATGATCCTGAAAAAGTTTTGACAGCGTCTTTGCATTCAGATTTCCGCCGATGCCCGCCTTGGCCGCAATGACCTGGGCCGTACCGGTCTTGCCGGCAGTTTCAAAAAACTCCGATTTGGCCGCACCTGCCGTGCCATGCGGTTCATGTACCACGCCCCGAAGCGCCTGCCGAACGGTTTTCAAGGTCCGGGGTGAAATCTCCATCTTCTCCTGAAGTACTGTGGATACCTGATCTACCTTTCCGGATTCCCGGTCATAAACCGATTGAAGCACTCTCGGCTGATAGCGGAAGCCCCCGTTGGCAATTTGACTCATCATGACAGCGGCCTGGAGAGGGGTAAAACTGACATAGCCCTGGCCTATGGAGACTGAAAGGGTCTCCCCTTCATACCAGGGTTCCTTGCGGGCTTTTAATTTCCATTCCTGTGATGGAATCAATCCCTCTTTTTCCCCGGGAAGGTCGATTCCGGTCACCTTTCCGAGGCCAAACCGATGGGCCTGATCGGAAATCGTGTCAATCCCGATCTGCTGGCCTAAACGGTAATAGTAGACATCGCACGACTCCACGATCGCGCGGTGCATATCGACAAAACCGTGACCTCCCCGTTTCCAGTCCCGGAAGATTTTTTTTCCGAACGGAAGAAACCCCTTGCAATCAGCCAGGTGACCCGGCTCAATTTCATTGGCCTCCAGAGCGGCTACGGACATCACCACCTTGAAAACCGATCCGGGAGGATACGTCCCCTGGATAGCCCTGTTGTTGAGGGGCTTGAAGGGGTCTTTCAGAATCACGTCCCAATCCTTCTGACTGATCCGTCCCGAAAGCGCCTGAGGCTCAAATTCCGGATGGCTGACCATCGCCAGCACCCCCCCGGTATTCGGATCGAGCGCCACAATCGCCCCCACCTCGTCTCCCAAGGCCTCCTCGGCCGCCTTCTGCGTATCCAGATCGATGGTCAGGTAAAGGTCCTTCGCGCCATGGGGCTCGCGCACATGGAGCACTTTTATTTCATGGCCAAGCGCGTCTACCTCGATCCCTTTTTCTCCTGGCTCTCCCCGAAGAATCGCATCGTATTTCTTCTCAACGCCGTATTGCCCAACCAGGGTGCCCTGGGGCGCATTTTCATTTTCCGGCAGATCGAGCTGTTTTTCGCTGATCTCGCTCACATATCCGAGCAGGTGGGCCGCAAGACGGCCATAAACATAATTCCGTTCATATTCCACTTCGACTCTGGCGCCCGCCAGGCTGGTCTGATCCTCTTCGATTAGCGCCACTTCCCTCAAGGTCAATCCATCCTTAATTTTCACCGGCAGATAGGGAGTTGATTCCCGCTGATTGATCTTCTTCTCAATTTCTTCGGCGGTAAAACCGACCACTTCGCTGATCCGGTTAATGACAAAATCGCGGTCCTTAAAATCCTCGGGGACAAGGTAAAGAGTGAACCCCGGAACGCTATTCACCAAAACCTTTCCGGTCCGGTCCAAAATCTTTCCCCGTTTGGGCTGAATAAAGACCTCCCTGACCCGGTTGCTTTCGGACTGTTCCCGGTAATAGTCCCCCTGGGTCATCTGGAGCGTCCATGCCCGGAGAAGAATTCCGAAAAATCCGATCGCGAGAACAGCCAGAATCAGGAAAACCCGCCTCTGGGTTTTCTTCAGATTATCCTGCGGTGAAGAGAGAAGATCGCTCAAAACCTTTTAAATCTCCTGAAAAAGTTTTATATTTCTTGAATAAAATCCAGAAAATCAGCAGTCCAACCATAGCGTCATACGCCCCCTTGGGGAAAATTATTCCGGTCCATGAATAGGCGGCTGGATTCCCTTCCGGGTGGAGATTCCAGATCACGTGAATAATGACGCTATTTAAAACCGACAGTAAAAAAATAATCAGCGAGTTGAAAAACAGCCGCAGGTTCAGAAGGTTTTTTCTTATCTCCCCCGCGATCCAGCCGATCACCATCAAGGAAGCCGACTGGACAAGCCCGGTTGTTCCGGAGAGCGAATCGGCAAACAACCCTACCAGAAACCCGGCCCACATGCCTCTTCCGCTTCCGAGAAAAAGTCCCGAAAAATAGACCGCTGTAAACCCCAGGTCCGGTTTGATTCCGTTCAACGATAAAAAATCAGACGCGAGGCCCTGAAGAGGCACCGAAATAACAAGAATCAGGCCTAAAAACCATCGGTTCAACGTTTTTTCCCGTCTTCCGGATTTGCCGGCATTCCCCCGGAGGTAATGACCATCACCTCCTCGACCCTGGAAAAATTGACCGCGGGCTTAACTTCCACCCTGAGAAAGGGGTCGGATGCCCGGATATTCGGTTCTCCTTCTTTTCCCTGCCCGGTTTCTCCCGGATCCTCAGGCCGCGCAACGCGCACGACGGTTCCGACCGCGAAGCCTTTTGGGAAAGTGGACGTAAGTCCCGAGGTGAGAATCTGGTCTCCGGGTTCTATCTTGACATCGGGAGAAATATATTTGATCCTGGCAAACCCCCTGGATGTTCCTTCCAGAATCCCCTCGTCCCGGGTCCGCCCGATTAATACGGCTACCGCGCTGTTTCGGTCGATCGCCAGCAGAACGATGGCGCTTTTGTATCCTGACCGTATAACCCGGCCAACCACGCCGTCCGGCGCAATCACACCCATGCCGGGAAGAATTCCGGATTCGCTCCCCTTATCGATGGTCAAAGACTGGTACCAGTTGGTCGGGTCTCTCATGATAACCCGGGCTGCGGTCAGATTTAGAGGAACAGGGGGAGAAATTCCAAGCAGAAGGCGAAGTCTTTCATTCTCCGCCTCCATTTCCTTTAAGCGGAGGTTTTCCCCTTTAAGCACATCATAATCGCGTGCAAGGCCCGCATACCTCTCTTGCGTATGAACGAGATTGAGATATCCGTTCCAGACGCCGGAAACGCCGTTTATAACCGACCGGCCCGCGCTTTCTATAAGATATCCGACAAATTGGACAGGATGCTGAAAAAAGGAAGGCGAAGACTTTCCAGGGCCGAAGAAAAAAACCAGGATCAAGACAGAGAGGAGAAGAATGAAGAAGACGAAACGCCTGTTCAGGCGCTCGTTTCGCTGATACCGAAAAATGCTCATAGGCTCCTAAAAACAGGAAGCCACCAAAGCAGGGGAAAAAGATATTTTCCCTTTATTGGGCCATGATTGCGACTTTTCTCAACAGGTCCAGGTCGTCCAGGGCGTTTCCCGTGCCAAGAACCACCGTCGTGAGAGG
>DATNMI010000491.1:0-3329 GCA_035602375.1 Nitrospiria bacterium
GGATGGACATTATCCACCTCTCCGCAGGCGGCTCTTCTTGCCATGATGTTCTCTGTTGGTGTAGGCGTTTTCTTCGGCTTCTACCCGGCATGGAAGGCCTCACAGCTCGACCCAATCACGGCGCTGCGAAATGAATGACCCCTCGGTTTTATCCGCCAAAGGATCCTTCCGGCACATTTCTTATGTTTCCAGACGACAAGCGGCAAACGGGATTTGCTTAGGTTAAAGCCCGGCTATTTTCATTTCCGGTTAATAAAAATTCCGGGGACATCCATATCTATTTATTAGTTAATGGTGCCGAAGGCCGGGATCGAACCCGGCATGCCCGTTGCCAGGCGAGGGATCTTAAGTGCTATCCCGTTTGAGAACAGGAAACACAAATAGCCACCACCGGACAAAACACACTGGTAAAACAGATCAAAACCTCATTTTTTTAACCTCACTAGTCCCTAAAAGTCCGTTGGTGTTTCTGAGTTCTAGGACATTTCTAGGACAATTGCTCAGGATGATCAATCTAAATAATACAAAACCAAGTTTCCTCCTGAAATCTTCAGTAGTTCGAATTTTGAAAACTTCAAAGTTTACAACTGGAATTAAAGGTTTTGGTTCGTCCCGCAAATGGAACAAATCATTTTTTTTATTTGACCGGAACAATTTTCATTTGCGGGTTAAGAATTATATGACCGTAAAAAAGTCTGAATCCCGTTAGTCTTGACTTTTGGGGGGAGATTTAGTTGAATATACCTTAGAATGCGTTATTGTAATACATCTGCCCTGAATTGGAGGTAGATCATTCAAATGCCAGGCAAACGTACCGCACCCTTCGATTCGACGACCTTTCTCACGAAAATCGGCGTCGGAAAAACGATTCTAAAGCCTCAAAAGAAACAAATTATCTTTTCGCAAGGGGATCCTGCGGATGCCATATTTTATATTATGAGAGGCAAGGTCAGTATTTCCGTATTATCGGCAACAGGTAAAGAAGCCATTATCGCTATGCTGGAGCGTGGCAGTTTTTTTGGTGAATCCTGCCTCAATGGCCAGGCGATGTACACCAAGACGGCCACCTCGATAGAACAATCCGAAATCGTTCGAATTGAAAAAGGCGCCATGATCCGCGCGCTTCATGATGAGCCTGCTGTCAAAGAACCGTTCATGGCTCATCTATTATCTCGCAATTTTAGAATCGAAGAGGACCTGGTGGATCAACTCTTTAATTCAAGCGAGAAACGACTGGCTCGGATTCTTCTGTTGATGGCTCATATTGGGACAGAAAGCAAGATTGAGGCTATCATTCCGAAGGTCAGCCAGGAGGTGTTGGCCGAAATGGTCGGAACGACCCGGTCAAGAGTCAGTTTCTTTATGAATAAGTTCGAGAAACTCGGCTTTATCGACAAAAATGGGGGATTACGCGTTCATAGTTCCCTCTTGAGAATTGTCCTGCACGACTAGTTTCTCGTTATTCATCTTTGAATAATTCTGGCCAGGGAATCCTGAAGCAGCCGTCCAGATAAAAATTTTCAAAAGTGAGCAATTTTAACTAGACTGCAGATTATCTCCGGCATGACTCAAATCCCAGATTCTAAAAATTCAAGGATTCGTAGATTGAGGTTTTTGACTCAACTTTCGACTCTTTTTTTGGCTTAAAGTTCAGATTGTCAAAAGTTGAGGACTTGTGGAGTCTAGTACTACTCGTGGTGTGGTGGGAATTTAATGGTGCCGAAGGCCGGAATCGAACCGGCATGCCCGTTGCCAGGCGAGGGATTTTAAGTCCCTTGTGTCTACCAATTTCACCACTTCGGCGGTTTAAAATAACAAATTAAAAATCTAACAGCTCAAATCTTCTGGATTCCCGAAAAAACCTTTCGGGAATGACGAATTAAAAAAAACCAGCTCTGCTGCGGAGGCACGTCACCCCGCTGAAAAAGAGATTTTTAATTTAAAACTTCTGGAAATTCCTGTCAAGCGATTAAAGCAGAATGAGGAAAGAAGCAGGCAGGATCAGAGGTCGATGCCTCTTTCTTTGGCGAGTTTCTGCTTGATCATTTGGAACAGGCGGTTGTAATCTGCCTCCCCCTTGTCGATCTGGTCGGAATAGTTTTTCATCATCTCCCGGACCTCCTGATTGAGCCGGTCTTCCTGAAGAAAATTTTCGGTAATCACCGCATCAAGAAGTCCGACCACTTTCCCGGGCTCCATCAGGGGACGGATCATTTTGAGGTCGACCAGGCGTCGAAAGCAGGCGTTGGAGAGGTGGGCAATCTGATTTTTGCTGAATCTCATGAAATATTCCTATAACCTGGCCACCGGACTGATGAAATCCTGCCAGGTGGGTTGAATGTGAACGCATTCGCATCCCGTATCGGCAACCGCTTCCGATGCGGCGAGAGCAGCGATCTCTCCGGAATTATTGGCATGGCTGAGATGCGCAAGGTAGACATGCTGGAGCTTTGGATGAATGACCTGTTTTAAAAGGACGGCGGAGTCCTGGTTGGAGAGATGGCCGTAATTCCCCCTGATTCTCTCCTTGAGGGAGGGGTGATAGGGTCCTCTTTCAAGAAGGTTCGGATCATGATTGAATTCGAGCACCAGAACGGAACAGCCTTTCAGCGCTTCTATAATCGATGGTTGTATCATTCCGAAATCAGTGGCAATGCCGACCTTCCAGCGCTCATTTTCCAGCGTAAAACAGACGGTGTCGGCCGCATCATGGGGAACTGAAAAGGGATAAATTTTAAAATCCTGAATAAAAAACGGTTCATTGGTCTGGAATTCCAGCAGGGATGAGGGGGTTTGCTTGCGGAGATTGAGCGCCGATCGGGTCTTTTCATTGGTATAGAGATGCGCTCCGGAGGCCTTGAGGAGCGGTTTAATCCCTCCCGCATGATCCGCATGTTCATGCGTCAGGAGTATCGCGTTAATATCGCCCAGGGAAACTCCCAATCGGCCCAGTTTTTCGGCAGTCAGGGCGGCATTAAAACCGGCATCAATTAGCAGGCGGGTGTTTGGACTTTCGATAAAAATAGAGTTGCCGCGGCTTCCGCTTCCCAGAACACAGACTCGCAGATAAATAGGACGATTCCTTTCTACTTGGGTCCCAACGTTCTTAAATAGGCGACCAGGTCCCAATGGGCCTGCGCCGGAAGTTTCTTTTCCCAGGCCGGCATTCCGGTTCCCGGGGCTCCTTTGCTGATTCGGTCAAACAGTTCCTGATCGGTCCGGCTGGCCTGATATTCCTTGCTCATAAAATTGGACATTTTGAGAGAGGGTCCCATCCCCTCGCCCTTTTTGCCATGGCAGAGCGCGCAATGTCTGTCATAGGTTCTCTT
>DATNMI010000283.1:0-2026 GCA_035602375.1 Nitrospiria bacterium
TGGTCGCCTCTACTCTCCAAAGGTTTATCCGGTTCCTCGTTTACCGGCCTTATTATGAAATGAGGGGCCTTCACTGGCTCTTAAAATTGATGAACGCCATTCCGGTCGCCGGGGGCAACCAAAAGGAGGTGGCGGAATCCCTGGAGCGGGCCAGACAGGAACTTCAGAACGGGCACGTTGTCTGCCTATTTGCCGAGGGAGCCATCAGCAGGACCGGGAATCTCCTTCCATTCAAAAGAGGTTTTGAGCGGATTATAGACGGTCTTGATGTGCCGGTGATTCCGGTCCACCTGGACCGGCTCTGGGGGAGCGTTTTCAGTTTTAGAAATGGAAAGTTTTTCTGGAAATGGCCCCGGAGAGTTCCTTATCTTGTGACCGTCTCGTTTGGCGGGCCGCTCCCCTCTTCGCCAAAGGCCCAGGATGTCCGCCAGGCGATCCAGGAGCTAGGCGGTGAAGCCATCGGCCTCAGACGATCAGACTTTGACCTCCTCCATATCCGCTTTTTGGCGACGGCGCGCAGGAGGTGGTTTTCCTTCTGCATGGCCGACTCCACCGGCCGCGAGATGCGTTATGGCGAATCACTGGCGGCGGCCATCAGCCTCTCGCGCTGGATCAGACAAAAGACATCAGGAGAGAAAATCGTCGGCGTCTATCTCCCCGCTTCTGTCGGAGGCGTTCTCGCGAATCTTTCTCTCTACTTCGCGGGCAAGATCCCGGTCAATCTGAATTTTACCACAGGCCCGGAAGCCATCGGCCTTGCAATAAACGCCTGCGGAATAAAACATCTGATCACTTCAAAATCTTTCATTACAAAAGCCAAACTCCCGGAAATCGAAGGGATGATCTTTCTCGAAAACGTCCGGGCGGAGATATCGGCACTTCAAAAACTGTCGTCGCTCCTGACTGCTCTGTTGATTCCTTCTTTCCTTTTAAAATTCATCTACAGAGAAAAGGATCAGGTACCCGATTCCATCGCGACGGTTATTTTTTCAAGCGGAAGCACCGGAACGCCCAAAGGGGTCATGCTCTCTCATCACAATATTATTTCCAACGTTGAGGCTCTGGACCAGATTTTTTGGGTGACTGAGAAAGACAGGGTTATGGGAGTGCTTCCCTTCTTCCACTCTTTTGGTTTAACCGGAACGCTCTGGTTCCCCCTCCTTTCCGGATTTAGCGCGGTCTATCACCCGAATCCGACCGATGCCCGGACAATCGGAGAGCTCTCCCTTAAATACAAGCCGACCATCCTGATCTCGACGCCGACCTTTTGTTCCGCCTATATCAGGAAGTGCGCGCCAGAAGAATTTTCAACGCTTCGTTTTGCGTTTGTGGGGGCGGAGCGGCTCAGGGAGCCGATTGCAAAGGCGTTTAAAGAAAAATTTGGCACCGACCTGCTGGAGGGGTACGGATGTACGGAGTTGGCGCCGGTAGTGTCGGCCAACACGCCCGATGTGCGCGACGGATCTGAACATCAGAGCGGTTTTAAACCGGGAACCGTCGGTCGTCCCGTTCCGGGCGTTTCCGTCAAGGTGGTAAATCAGGAAACCAGCCTCCCCCTTCCGAATGAAACCGAAGGGCTCCTTTTGGTAAAAGGCCCCAACCAGATGCTGGGTTATTTCAACCAGCCTGAGTTGACCAGAGAAGTGGTGAAAGATGGCTGGTACGTGACAGGCGACATCGGTTTTCTAGACAATGAAGGATTTATCCATATTACGGACCGTCTTTCCCGGTTCAGCAAAATCGGAGGAGAGATGGTCCCTCATTATAAAATTGAAGAGATCGTCCGATCATGCACCGGAGAGGATGAGACAGCCGTCATCGGGGTTCCTGATGAACAAAAGGGAGAACGGCTTGTTCTTTTTTATACCAGTCAGGGGATGAGTCCGGACCAGATATGGGAATGTCTTTTTGGTACGGCTCTTCCGAAACTCTGGATTCCGAAAAGAGAAAACATCTACCGGATCGATGCGCTCCCCAGCCTCGGATCCGGAAAGACAGATTTGAAGAAACTAAAATCAATGGCCAT
>DATNMI010000517.1:0-2759 GCA_035602375.1 Nitrospiria bacterium
CCTGTTTTCGATTTTAGCCGCGGAGAGCGCCGATACCGCCCCCTTTTCCCCATGGGAGTTTTTACTGATTCGGGACCAAATGTCTAAAAAGGAGAGGTCCGCCGGACTCTGCGCCGCGAAAGCAATTCCCGTAAGAAGGGGAGAGAGTCCTAACAGAAGAAGAAAGAGCCATTTCTTCATCTCTTTTCCTCCTTCAACCGGTCTGGCGGGGTCAATTCCCTTTGCGCTTCAAGGTTTTTCCGTTCTTCCCCCGCCAGCTTTTCCCCAAGGACCTTTTTAACCAGGAGACAGGCTTCCTGGATCTGGGGAATGGAAACCGAAAGGTATTGGAAAAGCCCCTCTCTCCGGGTTTCAATCAGGCCGGCCTCCTTCAAGACCGAGAGGTGTTGAGAAAGGTTCGCTTTCGGGATATCCAGGACCTCTTGAAGGTCCCGGCTGTTTCTTTCCCCCTCAAATAGAATATCGAGAATCTGGAGCCTGACCGGGTGGGCCAGCGACCGGCAGATTTCCGCCTGCATTTCATAGATTAAACGGCCAGGCTTAGTCATTCGCATCCTCTAGTTAATAGATTAATAAGTTTATAATTCTATAAACTTATTAATACAATTTGTCAAGTCTTTAACAGGTTGTTGAAAAACTCTTCTGCTCAACCTTTCAACCGCTTCTTGACGGTTTCCAATCCCCTGATATACTTACATTAATCTCCTATCGTTGAATGAAACTTAATCAGGGGCTTGGTATGCGCGCGACCTGTATCCACATTTACCCATGAAACAAACACTGAAAAAGTTTTTCGAGATATTTTTGTTCCGATGTAAAACCTGCGGATTCTCCTTCCTGGTTATTACAGGGTCTCTCCTTTTAACTTTTTTAGCCTGGAATTTCTCTAAAAACAGTCTTCGGAATACGACCATCAATCAGTACAAGAACGAGATTGATGAAATCAAATTTGATATTCAAGAGAAAATCAACGATTACGGAAATATTTTAACCAATCTTCAGGCGTTGCTTACCGTTCGCCCCGATCTTACCCGCGAAGAGTGGCTCATCTATATGGCCTCCCTCGATCTGTCCAATAAATATCCCGGCGCCAGGAATGTCCATTTCGCCCGCCACATTCAGGGAACTGAGAAAGAGGCCTATGAATCCAGAATGAAAAAGGTGGAGGGGTTTCCCGACTATCATATTTTCCCGGAAGGCAAAAGAAGAGAATTTTTCCCCATAGAATATATATTCCCGCTGACACAAAAATTCAGAATCGGATTTGACATCGAAAGCGAGCCGAGCCTGCGGTTGGCGATCACCAGGACTGTAGCAACCGGAACAGTATCTTCAACAAAACGGCTCTTGTCCTATGACGGGAACAGGCCGGGGTTCTCTTTGCTTCTGCCGATCTACCGGATAGGGTTGCCGCTCCAGAATGTTGATGATCGGCGGAATGCGTTAGTCGGCATTGCTTCCGTTCATTTTGTCATGGATCAGCTGATTCCTGAGGTCGTTGAGGCGTCGTCGCACCGGTTGAATTTCGAGATTTTTGATGAAGGGTCCTCAAACGCCTCGGAGACGCCGGTTCCCTGGCAATTTTCAAAAGACCAGCTTCTTTTTTCTTCGACCCATTCCCCGGACCTGAATGCGGCGTTGAATCCTTCGTTCGAATTTGTTCAGCTGGTTCCGATTGATATAGCGGGGGAACAGTGGGTCATCCGGTTCATGGGGACCGGTGTCTACATGACCAATATGGAAGGGTATGTGCCTGCGCTTCTTTTGGTCTTTGGGTTGTTGTTAAGCGCGTCGCTCATCGGATTAAGCTGGAATATTCAAACCTCCCACGGGCGGGCGGAGGATCTGGCCCGAAAAATGAACCGCGATCTCCTGGCGAGCGAAGAAAAGTTCCGGTCCATTTCAGAAACGGCAATGGACGGTATTCTGACAGCGGACCGGAACGGGAAAATCACATTCTATAATCATGGCGCCGCCCGGCTCCTGGGGTATTCCGAGGAGGAGATCCTTGGGAAGCCTTTTGATTCTCTGATGCCGGACCGGTTTCAGGCGGAATACCGGGAGAAATTCAGGCAGATTCTCGAGACCCGAAAAGAGTCAGGAAGCGGTGAAATCGCCCAAATTATCGCCAGAACGCGCGATGGCCGGGAAGTCCCCGTTGAGATTTCTCTTACCACCTGGCGGACAGAAAACGACCGCGTTTTCACCGCGATCATCCGCGACCTGACCGAGCGGAAGCAGGTTGAAGCCGCGCTGATCCAGAAAAGCTCCTTCATCCGGATGCTATACGTCACAGCCGCCGCCGCGAACGAATCGACCGATTTGAACAAGGCGCTCCAGACCAGCCTGGAGGAGATTTGCAGTCATACCGGCTGGCTGGCGGGACATGTCTATTTTCCAGACAGGGAACAGACGGGGGGCATGCTCCCCTCCGCGCTTTGGCATATTTCGAACCAGGAACCGATCATAAAATTCAAGAATGTGCTCGACGTGACCCCGCTTGGCCTGGGCGAAGGCCTTCCCGGCCAGGTGTTGAGAGGCGGACGGGCCCTCTGGTTCAAGAATCCCGAGGAAGATTCCAGTCCGGCGCGCGTCAATGCGGCGCAGGAGGCCGGAATCAAAATGTTCCTCGCTTTCCCGATCACGGTCGGCCTCGAAGTGGTTGCCGTTATGGAATTTTATTCGGCGGAGGTTTCAGACCCGGATGAATCGGTCCTGGAGATCATGGCCCATATCGGCACCCAGCTTGGCAGGGTGGT
>DATNMI010000527.1:0-2728 GCA_035602375.1 Nitrospiria bacterium
ATCAACATCCACCCCTCGCTTCTGCCGGCGTTTCCGGGGTTGCGGGCCCAGGAGCAGGCTTTTGAGCATGGCGTCAAGGTTGCCGGTTGTACGGTCCACTTTGTGGAGGAAGGGGTTGATTCCGGTCCGATTATCGCACAGGCGGCGGTGCCGGTTCTGGATAATGACACCGCCGAAACATTAAAAGCAAGGATTCTGGAAGAGGAACATAAGATCTACCCCAGAGTCCTTCAATGGATTTCAATGGACCAGGTGAGACTGGAAGGGAGAAAGGTCACCATCAGTTTGGCAAACGGAGCTCCTTCCGGGAAACCCGCGAAGCATTCATGATTTTAAATTCAGAAAGGGTGAAATAAGATGATCTGTCCTGTCTGTGGCAACGCGCAAGATACGGGGGACGAATGTTTCTCCTGCAAAACCCCGCTAAACACCTCTGCGGGGGCAAAATCGGGAACCTCTTCGGCCATTGACCTGATGGACAAGCTTGACGCGGCCAACAAAGCCAATGCGCTTGAGGCCGCCGAGGTCCAGGACCAACCGGCGCCATCCCCAGCTCCAGCTTCTACAGCCACTGTTGACCCGGCCATGAATCTGGAGGAAGAAGGCCGGCTTCTCGCCGCCAAACTTCAGAAAATGGAGGAGGAAAAACAGCGCCTTCTGGAGATGAAATCCCAGCGGGACAAACAGATTCAGGAGATCAAATCCCAGGAGATTCAGCAGGAGGCCGACCGGTTTAAAAATATCGTAGTCACCCCGCTTCAAATGGTAGCGAACAAACCGATTCTTGAACATAAGGGGATGATCTGTTCGCAGGTGATTATTAAAAAAGAAGGTTTCCAGGGGGTCATTTCCGGACTGAAAGACGCTGCCGGCATTCGGAACACGACTTATTTTGAAAATTTGAAGAAGGGCTATTCTATCGGATTCAGCGATCTGAAAATCGAGGCCTTTAAGCTCAAGGCCAACGCGGTGGTGGGGGTCACGGTCACACAGCATTTTCTCCCCGGCGATACCGGCGCGATCATCCTCTCCTTTACGGGCGACGCCGTCGTTATCTCCTGATTGCCGAACCATTATTCACAATCAAAGAGGCATTTGCATGGATAAGATTTTAGGACAAGACGAACTGGAAATTGGAAAAGGCTATATCAAGGAAAAAAACTATAAGGAAGCCGTCCACTACCTGAGAAAAGCGTTTCTCCTTTATCAGGACAATCCCAACCAGATTCCGGGAGCGATCCTCTCCTATTACGGGGTGGCGATCGCCTACGGAGAAAAGAACTTCACGGAAGGGATCGTCTTCTGCAAAAAAGCGCTCAACCGGAAAGATCTGGCTCCGGAATTCTACCTCTACGCGGCCGAACTTCTGATCAGAAACCGGCAGAAAAAAGATGCCTTCAAGATTTTGGAAGAGGGGCTCGGCAAGTTCAAAGGCCATCCGAAAATCAAAGCCAAACTGGAAGAGTTTGGCGTGAGGAAAAGACCCCCCATTCCCGTTCTCAAAAGATCCCATCCGGTCAACAAGGTGCTGGGGAAAATCATGAGAGAATCGATCACCAGTAAAAAATAACCTCGTCCTTTGCCTTAAAACTATTGCAAAGACCAAGGTTTTTCATGTAAATTGTTCAAACCCTGTCTAAATCGGGGCTGTAGCTCAGTTGGGAGAGCGTCTGGTTCGCAATCAGAAGGCCGGCGGTTCGATCCCGCCCAGCTCCATTAATAAAATCAAGCACTTACGAAGAAACTGCCTCTTCTTCCGACCCCAAGTGTGCTAAATTTGTGCTAATTTTATCGAGAATTTCCACGCCATCCCTCAAACTTTCAGGATAATGATGCGAATAACGCTGCGTCATCCGGATATCTTTATGCCCGAGAATTTTTGAGATTTTATAGAAGTCTACACCCGCCTGAGCAAGCCTCGTCGCAAAGGTATGTCGGAGATCGTGAAACCTGAAATCCTCCAGTTGCGCTCGCTTTAAAATATTCCGGAAGGCTCTCAGGAGTTTGCTTGCATCAATCTTGTTTCCCTCCATATTGGGAAACACGAATTTGTTCTTGATGCTTCGGACCTTTCCCTTTTCCTTGAGAAGCTCCATCATCCGCAAATTGAGCGGGATGGTTCTCTTCTCTCCGTTTTTCGACCGGACCACCGTCGCGGTTTTTCTAAACAGATCGACGTTGGGCCATTCAAGAGAAAGAATCTCGTCCTGCCGCATTCCGGTATTTAAAGCAAACCAGACAATCTCCTGGACCCAATAGCGAGGCTCCGTGGTATTTCCCTTCAAAGTTGGAAAAAGGACGCATGCTTTCAACAGTCTTTTTTCTTCCTCTAAAGTCAGCCATCGATCTCTTTCGTTTCGAACTCTTTCCCTCGAAATCTTTTCTACGGGATTGTTTCTTAACCATTCCCACTCACGAATTGCCAGTTTAAAGGCATGATTAAGAAGCGTTCGACGATAATTGATAGAGGCGGCGGAAAGCTTTTTCTCTCTGCATTCTGACTTGTATTTTGCCAAGAGACTGGGTGTTACGTCTTTGACCAACGTGTCCCCGAAAAACCGCTTCATCTCCTTGATCATACCTGCTTCAGTTTGCAAACTTCTGAGAGATTTGTTCGGAGTGGAATATTCCTTAAAATGTTTATCGAGAAGATCCGATAACGTTTTATTTTCCCCTTCCGGACTTTCCAGACATTTGCCTTCTGCAACCTGATACATCAACCTGTGGA
>DATNMI010000536.1:0-4673 GCA_035602375.1 Nitrospiria bacterium
CACCTCGCGAGGTGTCCAGATCGGGTTTAGTTTTTTCAGGATCAGGAGGTATATTTTTCTGTATTTTTCAAGGATGGTCTGTCTTTTGGCCTCGGTGGGATGGGCCGTCATGACCGGTTCAATCCAGCATTTGTCAAGGAGGCGCGGAAAAGCGTCCGGATCTTTCAGGGATTTTGAAAAGAGACGGAAGCTTTCCTCAAGGGGATGAATCCAGGTCTGGAGGCTGCTTTTTTGGGCCTCCCTCCTCTCCTGCATGGCAAAATTTTCCTCCACGACATTCAGGAGATGAAATGAAATATCAAAGGCGCGAATGACTTTCGCGAGCATGGAGAGATCCATTCCTTCGACAAACCGGATCAGGGCTTCCTCCATGGCAAGATCATAATGGTCCCGGAGGTCCCGGCAGATCTTCCTTAACTTCTGAATCGCAAGAAGGAGTTCTTCCCCTTCCTGTTCCAGGATGACCTTCGAGAGAAGCGTTTCCATATGGAGGATATCAGACTGCAGCCGCCGATCCATCTCATAAGGCGTATGATGGGCAGAGTTCATTGAAATCATTATAAATGGTTTTTAACACGGAGGCAACCGTGCAGGCGCTTTAGGGTGTTTTCATAGGGTTCCGGGAGTTGCCAAATAGAAGCTTTATGTTACACTTTAAAAAGTAATATTCCCTTGATTTGAATGTATTAGGTTCTGAAAAGGAGTAAGTCCAATGGAACAGGATCAGACGGTTTTGTTGACTGGCGCCCGGCGTCCGGATGAAGTGCAGATCACCTGGGCAAAAACCGAGGTGGTCCGGGCGATTTCCGGGAAAACAAAGATCAATCCTCCCGATGGGGCTCTCCTGAAGGTGATAGAGGGAAAAGAAAAGGGAAAAGCCTTACCGCTGGGAGAAAGACCCCAGCTTGTCCTCGGGAGGAGTGGAAGCGATCTTATTATCAATGATCCAAAGGTCTCCAAATCTCATTGCGTCATTGAATTTTACGATAATGTGTCAGTGATCAAGGACCTCCAGAGCACGAACGGAACGCTATTAAACCAGTTTGTTCTCGCGGAAGATTTTCTCAAACCCGGGGACCGGATTCAGATCGGAAATACCGTTCTCGAATATCAGGCCAAGACTCAATGAATTATCTTCACGACCTTCTTAACCGGTTTTTGGGCTGGGTCGATCGTCTCCTTGCCGAAAACCCGGAACTCCGGGCGATGTTGCATGACTTTCTGGAACAGGCGTCCCTTTACTGGAGCCAAATAGAGAAAAATACGCCTCTCATTTATAAACAGGCGCTCGTCGGGCTTGCGGCGGCACTGTTTTCCCTTGTTTTTTTCCGAAAATTTCTTGATTCAAATTTTTTAGGCTGGGTCTTAAAGATTCTCCCCCGGTCGCTGATGAGAAGCACCTTGATCAAAAGGGCTGAAAGATTTGCCAAATCCCTTGAGTATATTACGGCCGGAGAAATTTATGAGGCGATCCAGGAATACCCCCGTGCGGTGGCAATGTATGTGAAAGCCAATAATTTCAAGCGGTCAGGTGATCTTTATGCGCGGGTTGGAAAATTTCGGGAGGCGGCGCGGGTTTACGAGGAAGGGAAACTTTACTTGGAAGCGTCCAAATATTACGAGCAGGAGGCCGTTTTTCTCAAGGCCGGGGAGATGTTCGAACGGCTTCCGGATTACTATCGGGCCGGAATGAATTATGCCAAACATGTGGCCGAGCTGGAAAAAGAGACGCCGGGAGACGAGACGTCACGAAAAATTCAGGACATTGCCGGAAAGGCAGGCAACCTTTTAATGAAGGTGAAGGAGTATAGCGCGGCAGGGCCGCTTCTGGAGAAGGCCGGTCTGTTTGAAGAGGCTGCATCCGCGTTTAAGAAAGCCAAGAAATCCCTTTCGGTGGCCCATTCTCTTGAGGAGGCCAAGAAGTTCACGGAGGCGGGTAAAATCTACGAAGAGGCGGGAGAGCTTGAGAAGGCCGCCTCCTGTTTTGAAAAAGGGGAGAATTATTTCCGCGCCGGGGAAATCATCAAACGTTTGGGCCAGTCTGACCGTGCGATCAGCCTTTTCCAGAAAGTGGACACGGAATCGAAAGATTATGACCAGGCTTCATTTTTTCTCGGCAATCTCTTTCAGCAGAAGGGGATGGTCGGTCCCGCGAGGGAGAAGTATCTTAAACTGATTGAACGAAAAGGGGTTACCCGAGAAAGCATCGAGGTCTATTATAACCTTGCGGTCCTGACCGAAGAGATGGGCGACTTCCATGAAGCGGTATCGATGTACGAAAAAATCCAGGCCGAGGAGTTGAACTACAAAGATGTGGTGTCGCGGCTTGAGGCGGCGAAGGAGAAGGCGGCAAAGGCTTCGGAAATGACGCCCGAAGAGACGGAAGCCCATACCGTCACCAGCCGTTACAAGATGCTCAATGAATTGGGACGGGGCGGAATGGGGATCGTCTACCGGGCTGAAGACACGGTTCTCAAACGGATTGTCGCCTACAAGATACTTCCGGATGCATTTAAGAACAATCCCCAGTTTCTCGAAAGTTTTATGCTCGAAGCCCGTACCGCCGCGGCGCTGAACCATCCCAATATTGTCACCATCTTTGACACGGGCCGGATCGCGAGCAATTATTACATTACCATGGAATATATTGACGGTATCACGCTCAAGGATCTTCTTGGAAAGGGCAAAGGGCCCGTCGAAATCGCGATTGTCCTTCCGATCGCCCGCCAACTCTGCCTGGGGCTTGGGTATGCCCATGAAAAAAATGTCGTGCACCGCGACATCAAACCTGCGAACCTGATGCTGACCCGGGATAAAATCGTCAAGATCATGGATTTCGGCCTTGCCAAACTGGTCAGCGAGGGGATCAGCGAAAAGACGACGGTCAAAGGGACCCCCTATTACATGTCTCCCGAACAGATCGTGGGGAATCAGGTTGACGTGCAGACCGATATCTACGCTCTGGGGTGCACGCTTTATCATCTCATGGCAGGCCGCCCTCCTTTCATTGAAGGAGATATCTACTACCATCACCTCCATTCCGTTCCCGATTCTCCGAGAAAATATAACAACCGGATTCCCGAACCGATAGCGGAAGTGATTCTCAAAAGCATTGAAAAGAAAAAGGAAGCCAGGTACCGGAAACCGGTTGAAATACTTGAAGATCTCGAAAAATGCATGGCAGGTGCGGCAAAGGCCCAATAATGCTTGAAATTAATATCCCCTCATTAAAAACATTTTTTTCGGGCAAGCCCTACAAACCGAATTTCATTGATATTCTCTTCATGAAAATCAAGGAAAAACGGACGGAAGGGTTTGACCTGATTCAGACCGATTCAGGCGGAAAGAAGAAGACCTATTTTATCTTAATGGATGGAGACCCGCTTGGCGCGCTCTTGGTAGAAGACTGCTCTTTTAAACTGCTGAATGGGAGAGATTATTTCAATCTGCTCGGGAGTCTTTCGAATTTGTCCATTTCCATGTACGCGATTGATCCTCTGTTTGCCAAATGCCTCCTGGCGTCATCACAGGGCAAGCCGTCGTTTTCAGGGCCGGTGAACGAAAAAGATATTAAAAAAAAGATTGAAACGATCAAGGCCGACCCCGATGAGAATATTGTTCTGCTCAAGGATAATGACGTGGTCAATTTCTTTTATTTTAAGAACGGGAAAGGAGTCGAATCCTATTTCTTTCATCCCGATCTGAAACCGGATGAAGCCGATATAGCCGACCAGTTTCTCGTCTATGCGCTAAGCCACGACAGTTCCGCGCTTTCCATGGAGGTCTATCACAAAACGACGATTCATCCCATTCTCGATAAGACGCTGACGCCGGAAGAAGTGTCCGTTGGCATTTCCAACTATTTTCTCAAACAAAAACCGAAACCCACCTCGCTTGAAAAGCTTGATTTTGACCTGGAGCTGGAGGTTGAACCGGCAGCCCAGGCTCCGGCCCATTCATCCAAAGAACCCGCGAGAGAGGCTGGAGCGCAGAACGGAAAGGGAAAGTGGTATCTGGAACTTGTAGGCGGAGAGCAGATGGGCCGGCGGCTGGTTTTAAACAAGCCGAAATTGATGATCGGCAGGATGAAAGCCGATCTAATGCTCGGCGATGTCAAAGTTTCACGCCAGCACGCTGAAATTGAGCTGACCGACCAGGGGTACCGTTTTACCGATCTGTCGAGTACCAACGGAAGTTTTATTAATGGTCAGCAGGTGACCACCCAGGTTCTTAAACCCGGAGACTTGATTCGGATCGGCGGCACGCTAATCAAGATTCAAGTAGAGTAACAGCCCCCTCCCTGATTTCATTTGACTTCGCTTAAAAAACCCGTTTAAAATTAGAACCTGATTATAGCGCAAGGGGTGCCTTCAGGCTGAGAGTTCTTTTTGAACAACCCTTTGAACCTGATCTGGATAATGCCAGCGAAGGGAGCGGTTCAATGAGAATGACCGTATCCCTTTTTGGCGATACGGTTTTTTTTGCTTTGAACATGACATTCGGGAAGAAAGGGAAATAACCATGAGCCAACCCAAGGGATCCGAGAGAAAGAAGGAGGGACTGTCTGCTTCGCCGCTTCCTTCTTCAAAGAAGATATTTGTCAAAGGCTCTCTTACCGGACTGAATGTGCCGATGCGGGAGATCCAGTTGTCCAAAGACTCTCTGGTTGTCTA
>DATNMI010000541.1:0-3108 GCA_035602375.1 Nitrospiria bacterium
AAGGATTTCCCTCCTACATTTTGTCCGCGGAAATTCCGGAAAAGGGAGTTTATTACCGGATCAGGGTAGGACATTACACGACCCGAAAAGGGGCGGAAGACGCTCTGACCCGGCTTAAAGAAAAAGGAGAAAAGGATGCTATAATGGCAAGGGAAACGGTCATATCTCCCAGGCCGGACCAATAGGATGTTGAAAAGGCCCTACTGCTGCGTTCTCGTTCCTCAGACTCGTCACAGCGTACACCCCCAGTACGCTTCCCTCGGTTTCGGAACTGCGGGGCCTTGTGCCCAACCGCGAAACTGGTTTTGGTGGAAGTCCTCGGCAGATGGGGGATTTGGGATCTTTTGAACATACTTTATGGGAGATAACTTAAACCACTAGAGCTTGACTTTTTTTTCTCTGGCAATGTTTTCGAGCATCGAAACAGACTGGTTTAACCGCAAGAGCCGGGCATTTCTTTTCCGGATCAGATCCGGCTGACTGTGGGGAAACCCTTCTACCCGGATATCGTTCATGGCTTTCCGGATAAACCCTAGAAGAGGTTTGTATTGATCCGTTTCGAATTTCTTGATGGATATCGGGTTGAGGGTCAACAAGCCCTCGGCGATATCCTTTGCGAACATTTCAAGGCTTCTTAATTGGCCGTCCATGTATTTAAAGATAACTCCGGATTTCAAACCTGTCAAAAACAGGGAGGGGCTCATTGGCCTGGTTAGCGCCGATTCAAAATAATTTGGAGCGGATTTTCAGTCCGGGAGGGCCTCTTTCGAGGATTTTTCCGGGATATCAGCCGCGTCAAAGCCAGATGGAAATGGCCCGTCTGGTCCTGGAGGCGCTGGAGCGCGAAGAGCGGGTTCTGGTGGAGGCGGGCACCGGAATCGGGAAAACCTTTGCTTACCTGATCCCTGCCATCCTTACGGGAAAGAAGGTCGTC
Organism: Nitrospiria bacterium; assembly: GCA_035602375.1. Classification (GTDB taxonomy): domain Bacteria; phylum Nitrospirota; class Nitrospiria; order JACQBW01; family JACQBW01; genus DATNMI01. Next base: position 935 of record DATNMI010000541.1, read on the forward strand.
CTTTCGACCGGAACCCGGCAGTTGCAGGACCAGATTTTTCACAAAGACCTCCCTGCCCTGAGCGCGCTGTTTCCTCCCGGTTTTCAGGCGGTGCTGATGAAGGGGAGGGAAAATTACCTTTGCCTCTCCCGTTTCAGGGAATTCCGGGCCAATCCAACTTTTTTCAGACGGGAAGAGATTCCCTTGCTCGACAGAATCGCCGCCTGGGCCGAGAAAACCGAACGGGGAGACCGGGCGGAACTGGAGGGGTTTCCCGATGAGACGCCGCTCTGGAAGGAAATTTCGGCGACGGCGGCCCAATGCCCGGGCAAATCATGCGAGTCGTATGACAACTGTTTCATCACGCGGATGAAACGGCAAATGGAAGAGTCCCGCCTCATTATCGTCAACCATCACCTCTATTTTGCCGATCTCGCTCTCCGGGAGTCCTATTTCGGAGAAGTGCTTCCGGAGCATGATGCCGTGATCTTTGACGAGGCGCACCTGATAGAGGATGTGGCGTCCGAATATTTCGGAATCACATTTGCCGCTTTTCAGATCATGGAACTGGCAGGGGATGCAAGGCGCGAGTTGAAAGCAATTAATCTCCGGGACCAATCGGTTTGGGAGAACCTTGACAAACTGGTCCGCAGGGGAGAAGATTTTCTCAACGTCTTCGTTCCGTCAGGACTATCGGAGAAGCGGTTCCGGACTCCTCCGCCTGACTCCCTCGCCCGGTCCGTTGGCAGAATTCAACCTTTTCTCAATATTCTTTCATGGATGGAATCGTCCTTTCTGACCCTTCCTGAAAAGACAGAAGGGTGTACCCGGATTTCCGAAAGGGCTTTGAAGCTCAAGCTTGTTTGTGAAAACCTGATCCGGCAGGAAGATGAGGACCAGGTTTACTGGGGAGAGTTAACGCCTTCCGTTCAGCTTCGGACAACGCCTGTCTCAGTTTCAAAGATCCTGAGTAGCGCTATTTTTTCCACGCGAAAGGCGATGGTCTTTACTTCTGCCACCCTGACGGTGGAGGGACGGTTTGATTATCTGAAAAAAAGGACCGGTATTGTGGCGGAAAAGGAGGTCCAGCTTCTCTCCCCGTTTGATTATGCGTCCAATTGTCTCGTCTATCTTCCCCTCTCGATTCCGGAACCGTCATCGGAAAAGTTTCCTCTTGCGGCGGCGGAAGAAATCGTGAGGATTCTCGAACAGACCTCCGGACGCGCGTTTGTTCTTTGTACCAGCCATAAAAACAAGGATTTTTTTCAACAGTATTGCAGGGAAAGGCTCAGCTATCTCTGCCTGAAGCAGGGAGATGGTTCCCGGATGGAGCTCTTAAAACGCTTCCGCGAGGAGGTGTCGTCTGTATTGTTTGCCACGCAGGGTTTCTGGCAAGGGATTGACGTGCAGGGAGAGGCTCTTTCTTGTGTCATTCTGGATAAACTTCCATTTTCTTCTCCTTCAGACCCTGTCATGGAGGCAAGAATCCGGGCCCTCAAACGGGAGCAACGGGACCCTTTTCTCGAATATCAGCTCCCTTCCGCAGTCACGATGATGAAACAGGGACTGGGCCGGCTGATCCGGAGTGAACGGGACAGAGGCGTTCTTTCCATTCTTGACGCCCGTCTTCGTACCAAAGGATATGGCAAGATCTTCATGGCCTCGCTCCCGGCCTGCCGGGTCACCTCGGACCTGGAGGACGTGGGGAATTTTTTCAAGAAGGAATCTGTTTCCGGAGGAATGACGTCCGGTGAGCTTTCTTAGGGTTTGACGAGGAGGCAGGCGGAATAATGGTTCTCTCCGGCCGGAAGAAGCGGCGGTTCAGTAACCTCGCATTCCTTGATTTTCTTGGGACATCGGGTTTGAAAACGGCATCCTATCGGGAGGTCAATCGGGCTTGGTATGTCCCCCTGAAGCAGAATTCTCGATTTCCGGTGGTCGGGATCCGGAACCGGAATGGCTGAAAGAAGCGCCTCCGTGTAAGGGTGCTTCGGCGACTTGAAAAGCGATTCCGTAGGGGCCAGCTCGACTATTTTTCCAAGATACATGACCGCCACCCGGTTGCTGATATGTCGAACCATATTGAGATCATGGGCGATGAAAAGGAGGGACAGGCGGTACTCCTCCTGCAGGTCCTCCAAAAGGTTGATAATCTGAGCCTGGATGGAGACGTCCAGCGAGGAAATCGGCTCGTC
>DATNMI010000545.1:0-8986 GCA_035602375.1 Nitrospiria bacterium
AAGGATGTTGGAGGAACATGTTCGCCGCAAGCTGGATGTCACCGTAGCCACTGTTCCCGTTCCAATTTCTGAAGCCGGATCTTTCGGCGTGGCGGAAACAGATGATGACTTGATGATTAAGAGGTTTTTTGAGAAATCGGACAACCCTCCTCCGATGCGGGACGACCCCTCCCGGGCGTTGGCCTCCATGGGAATTTATGTTTTTAACCGGATGTTTCTCATGGAAATACTGGATCAAGTGACCCGGGTTGCCGTTCCCTGGAACGATTTCGGAAGAGACATTCTCCCAAGAATTGTCGGTACCCGTGCCGTAGGCGCCTACCGTTTCGGCGAAGGCGCAAAAGGGGGGATAACTGAAAACGGCTATTGGCGCGATGTCGGCACACTGGATTCCTACTATGACGCCAATATGGACCTTCTCAAGCCGGTTTCTCCGGTGAATCTTTATCAGAAGAGTTGGACCATCCGAACCTATCAGGGCCAATTCCCGCCGGCTCGAAATGTCTCCTCCCCGGCGGGAGAGGCTGTGTATGAGGCAGACAGCCTGCTTTCGGGGGGAGACCTGATTGTTGGAGCCCGGATCACTCATTCCATTCTTTCTCCGGATGTTTGGGTCGATCCCGGCGCGGTGATCGAAGATTCTATCCTTTTTTCAGGTGTTCGGGTGGGAGCGGGGGCCGGATTGAGGCGCTGTATTGTCGATAAAGGGGTCGTCATACCGCCTCTAGAGCGGATCGGCTGGAATCTTGAAAAAGACCGCGCCAGATTTAAGGTTTCCGAAAAAGGGGTGGTCGTCATTCCCAAGGGTTATCGGTTTGAGTCGAACCAGGAAACGCCGATGATTGCGACCCAGTTAATCAAGAGCGCATAGGGATTTCTTATGAAAAAAGTGAAACCAGTCGCTCCCGAATCCGAGCAGGTCAGCCGTTTTACGGAATTCGATATCCATCTTTTTAAGGAAGGGCATCATTTCGATCTTTATGAAAAACTCGGCGCTCATCCAATGGTCTCTGATGAAAAAGAGGGGGGTTATTTTGCCGTTTGGGCCCCTAATGCAAGTGAGGTTTCGGTGGTTGGAAATTTCAACAACTGGAATTCCTCTGCCCATCCGCTCCGTGTCAGAGATGATTCCTCCGGTATATGGGAAGGATTTATTCCAGGAGTTCGAAAAGGGGCTCTATACAAATATCATGTTGTTTCAAAACATCCCCATATTTACGAAACCGATAAAGGAGATCCCTTTGCTTTCTTTTCGGAACTCCCTCCCAATACCGCTTCTATTTTCTGGGAGAGCGATTTTGAATGGAGCGATCAGGAGTGGATGGCCCACCGAAGAAAGGTAAATTCCCTCAACGCTCCTGTCTCGATTTATGAAGTTCACGCCGGTTCATGGAAACGGTTCCCGGAGGAAAATAACCGCTTTATGACCTATCGTGAACTAGCCGATCACCTTTCAGGTTATGTCAAAGACATGGGGTTTACCCATGTAGAATTCCTTCCATTAACGGAACATCCTTTCTATGGCTCATGGGGATACCAAACGACGGGATATTTTTCACCGACCAGCAGGTACGGTTCTCCCGATGATCTGAAGTATCTTATCAATCATCTTCATCAACAGGGAATCGGGGTGATTTTTGATTGGGTTCCCGCCCATTTTCCTTCCGACCGTCATGGGCTTGCGCGTTTTGACGGCACCCATCTTTTTGAACATGCGGATCCTCGAAAAGGATTCCATCCTCATTGGAGGAGCGCGATTTTCAATTACGGCAGGAATGAAGTCCGTTCGTTTCTAATTAGCAGCGCCCTTTTCTGGCTGGAAAAATACCATTTTGACGGACTCAGAATTGACGGCGTCGCCTCGATGCTCTATCTGGATTACGGCCGGAAAGAAGGAGAATGGATCCCTAACCATTACGGGGGGAAAGAAAACCTCGATGCCATTTCGTTATTAAAAAGGTTAAATGAGGAGGTTTATAGAAAATTTCCCGATGTTCAAACCATCGCCGAGGAGTCTACCGCCTGGCCCATGGTTTCAAGACCGGTCTATCTGGGAGGACTCGGTTTTGGGATGAAATGGAATATGGGATGGATGAACGATACCCTCTCCTATTTTTCAAAAGACCCGGTTCACCGCAAGCACCATCATAATCAACTGACGTTCAGTATTCTCTATGCCTTTTCAGAAAATTTTGTATTGCCGCTTTCCCATGATGAAGTGGTTCACGAGAAGAAATCTCTGCTTGATCAAATGCCCGGATCCGGTAAGGAACGGTTTGCCAACCTCAGGCTTTTATTTGGATACATGTTTGCCCATCCGGGGAAGAAATGTCTCTTTATGGGCGGGGAGTTCGGTCAATGGAGAGAGTGGAATCATGATGAAAGCCTCGATTGGCACCTTCTTCAATCTCCTTCTCATGCGGGAATTCAGAAATGGGTCAGAGATCTTAACCATTTCTATCGAGCCGAACCATCCCTGTATGAATTGGACCACAATGCCAGTGGTTTTGAATGGATTGACTTCCAGGACTGGGAGGGAAGTATCATCAGCTTTGCGCGTTTTGGAAAGCGCGGCCATTCGATTGTTCTGGCTGTTTGTAATTTTACGCCGGTTCCCCGGTATAAGTATCGGATCGGGGTTCCCGGAAAAGGTTACTGGAAAGAAGCGCTCAACAGCGATTCTTCAGTTTATGAGGGGAACAATATCGGAAATAGCGGCGGGGTAGAGGCTTCTCCGGTCCCCATGCATGGCCGCGATTTCTCAATTTCCATAACCCTTCCGCCGTTAGGAATCGTCTTTTTTAAAAACGAAAAGAAATAGCGGAAGAAAAAAGCAGACTCTTTATTTTTTCTTTTTAAGAATTGAAATAAAGTGGTCAATCGAGATGGCTGGCATCGTGGTAAGGCGCAGCGTCCCGCGGGAACCAAGTTCAACGGAGACTTTGGCAATCGTGTCGTTGTCGGGGGCTTCAAGAACATTAACGAAGTCATATATTCCCAACGTGGCATATTGAGCGATGATTTTTACCCCCATGGCCTCAATTTCCTTGTTTACTTCCTTTATTCTGTCCGGTTTTGCTTTTAATGTGATACTTCCTCCATCCGTTAGCGTGCTGAGCATAATATAAGTCGCCATTTGATTTCCTCCTGATATCGTGGAGTCGGTTAACTGCTTTTCGTCGCCTGGAATCGATGCTCGAGCGGGTTCACCAAAATGTATTTATTTTGGCATGATCATTCTCCTCATCTGAATTGTTTTTAGGTCCCGGAATATTAACTCCTGTGTTCATGCTAACAGACTGCAAAATCAGGAATCAAATAAATAAAAATAGAGGATATTTGGAAATAGTTGAAAGTCGAATCGGTGGGGGTGTAGAGTAAATTTGTGTAGCGAGTACAATCCTCGCTTCGACTTTATCCACCCAGCAAACATTAGGGAGGAGTTGGTCATGGAAAAAGATAAATCCGGGGGAAAAAAGGTAAAAGAAATTGAGCCGGTTCGGCCGCTCTTTAGTCCGACCAGGTTTGATCGGGAAATGGAAAGGATGTTCCGGAGTATCGGAAGGATTCCAAGATTCCGATTTGGCTGGCCTGAGGAGCTTCGACAACGGTGGGGAATGACTGGCGCCGATTTTCCTGTCGTAGAAATTTATGATGAGAAGGCCGATATTGTGGTTAAGGCAGAGCTTCCTGGAATGCAGAAGGAGGAGCTTGAAATCAACCTGGTTGACGATGTGTTGACCATCAAAGGTGAAAAAAAGAAAGAAGAGGAGGTCAAGGAAAAGGACTATTACTTTTCTGAACGGTCCTACGGCTCTTTTGAACGTTCAATTGACATTCCAAAAAAAGTTCTCTCTGATAGAGTCAAAGCAAGTTTTAAAGATGGAGTATTGGAAGTCCGGCTTCAAAAGAGCGAACCCGAGACGAGAAAAGAGATCAAGATTAAAGTTGAATGACAGGCATCAAGAGTAATGACAGTGGTGCGCGCGACCTATGCTCTGATCTCCGGTAACAGAGAAATGGGGGAGCCTTCCCCGGTGTTCGCATATCGCAAGCCAGGGGTAAAAAAGAGCGCCCGTTTAACTGGAACGAACCTCTGGGCACCGGTATAGAACGTCATCACTGTCATTTTCTTATTTTTTAAAGACCGGACTTACCCTCTTCATTGTCGCCCTTTCAGCTTATTGATTCCAAAAACGTTTGAATTGCGCGTGTCTTTATCCCGCCGTTCCGCTAATTCCAGGCCCTTTTCGTCTGACCCATCCTTTCCGGAGTTCTTCGAGGACCAGCATACCCAATGCAAATGGAACAATGAAAAGCCAGACCTTTCCGGGAAGCGGAGCGGTGCCAAAGACAAGATTCCCCCAGGGAGTATAATCAATCACTGCGATCATGGCGATTGGAAGGATAAGGCCCAATAGAAGCCACGGATTGTTTAAAAATCCAGCTCCAAAAGCAGATGCCCTCTCGCTTCGGCAGAGAAACATATTAACAATCTGGAGGAGAATAATAGCGCTTAAACAGGCAGTGGTGGCCTGCCGATAAAGAAAAACGTCTCCGGAAAGTGGCGTTCCATATTTCCAATGGCCATCCTGAAGGACGAAAAAAAATGCTGCCATTGCCCCCGCTGTTTCTACCACGCCTAAAAACAGATAGGCCCGTAATATAAGGGGCCAACTGATCAGACGCTCTTTTAGGGAGCGGGGTGGTTTTTGCATGATGAGCGCGGACGGCTTTTCTGCCCCGAGGGCAAGCGCCGGCAGAGTGTCTGTCCCCAAGTCAATTGCCAGAATCTGAATGATCGTCAGAGGGAGGGGAATTCTAAAAATCGCAAAGGCCAGGTAGGGAACAATTTCGGGAAGTTCATGCGTGAGAATATAGGTAAGAAATTTCCTGATGTTTTCAAAGACAGCTCTTCCTTCTTCGATAGCGGCGACGATACTCGCGAAATTGTCATCCATCAGGACCATATCTGATGATTCTCTTGCCACATCGGTTCCGCTGATTCCCATGGCAATTCCGATATCAGCCTTACGCAGGGCCGGGGCATCATTAACGCCGTCTCCGGTGACGGCAACAACCTCTTTTTTTGCCTGTAGGGCGCTGACGATTTGCATTTTTTGATTGGCTCCCACTCGTGCAAAAATTACCTCGGGTGTGTCCAGAACCAATTGAAGTTGGGCGTTTGAAAGGCGTTGAAGTTGCTCGCCTGTAATAAGGAGGGGGGTGGTGGAACGCGTTAGACCGATCTCTTTTGCGATGGCCCTGGCCGTATGAGGGTGATCCCCTGTGGTCATGATGACTCTAATTCCAGCTGTGCGGCACTTTTCGATGGCTCCCGGCACCTCGGGCCTGGGTGGATCTTCAAGTCCGACGATTCCCGACAGGATCATGTTTTCTTCAAGTTTATGCGATTCCTCATTTTCGGGGAGAAGCCGGTAAGCAAAGGCCAATACCCGTAAACCTTCGTCCGCCATGGTGTTCTGCACTTTTAGAAGATTTTCTTTCAGGGCGTCTGTTAAAGGGGCAAGCCCGCTCCCGATCCGGACCTCGGAGCAGATGGTCAGAAGAGCTTCCAGAGCCCCTTTGGTATGAAGGATTCTATTTTCCGGGGTCTGAAAGAGGATGGAAAGTCTTTTTCGGTCAGAATCGAAAGGGATTTCATCGAGCCGTCGATAGGCCGGCGTTTCCGGGTTCCTTTTTTCCGCCATTTGGATCAGAGAGATTTCCATTGGATCTCCCAGGAATGTTGTTTTCCCCTCTGCTTCAGTTTCTTTGAGATTGTGGCAGAGGGACGCTCCTTCAAAAAAGTGGCGATAGGAATCGCCGACAGCGTTTGACCCCGGTGTATTAACCTCAGAGAGTGTGATGAAATGTCCCGATAGAAAAAGGGATTTAATTTCCATTTTGTTCTGAGTCAGAGTTCCCGTCTTATCGGTGCAGATTACTGTTGTAGAACCGAGGGTTTCCACAGAAGGAAGGTGGCGGATCAAAATGTTCCTTCGGGCCATCCGCTGCGAGCTCATGGCGAGGGCAAGGGTCACCGTGGGGAGAAGCCCCTCCGGAACATTGGCCACAATAATTCCGATAGCAAAGATAATGTTTCCCCAAAATGGAAACCCCAGAATCTCTCCTGTGATAAAAAATATTCCCCCTAGCCCAAGGGCAATTAAAGCAATGACCCGGCTTAAGAAGATGATCTCTTTTTGGAAGGGAGAGAGTCTTTCGTCCGCGGCCTGAGTGAGATGAGCGATTTTTCCGAATTCCGTATTCATGCCGGTGGAGAAAACCACCGCCATCGACTCTCCGGAAACCATTAACGTTCCTGCCAGCAGGATGTTTTTGCTTTGGGTGAAATCTTCTTCCTTCCCGGGCGCGGCATCTCGCGCCTCTGGAACCGGCTCGCCTGTGAGGTTAGCCAAAATAACCCGCACCCCGAACGCTTCAATCAACCGGCAGTCCGCGGGAATATGGTCGCCCCCTTCAAGACGGATGATATCTCCCGGAACCAGGGCTTCAGACGGGATCCTTAATCCATGATGATTTCGTAAAACATTGACTTCATGGGGAAGAAGCTTCCGCAATGTCGCGATTGCCTTTTCGGCCCGGTATTCCTGCCAAAAGGAAAAAAGACCGTTCACAAAAACGACTCCCAGAATGGCAATCCCGAGAGTGCCCATCCCTTTCCCGGGTTCGTTCCATTCGGCAAAGAAGGCGAGGAAAGAGGCGATCCAGAGGATCAGGGCAAAAAAATGGGTAAATCCTTTGAGAAAAACAACAACAGGATGGGTCTGCCGGATCTGTTCGATCCGGTTGGGTCCAAATTCCTTCAATCGCCGGTCAGCTTCGCTAAAAGAAAGTCCAGAAGGCGAGCTATGGAGGCTTTTGAGAGCTTCTTCAACAGTCAGCTGATGGAGTTTCAAGTAAGAGAGGCTCCTTTTCGGTTGTTGTACCACCCGGAGACGCTACTTTCAAGCGGATTTAATTTTGGGGGTGAGGTCAATTCAACGCAAACCCCTTCTCATCGTCCATCTGTTTCTTCGCAAAGCGTCACTTTCTTCCAGCCTGAATAAATCCAGAATTTGTTGAATATCGCGACTCGACTCTTGTAAGCTTAAATTATGGGGAGTACCGGGTTATTTCTCCAGTTTCCTGCTCGTTATCAACGATTAGCCTGAAAGGATTGTGCCATGGGAACAAAAACCAATACGAGACATCCTATCCCTCAGCTCCGGAGGGGAACAGAAGCAAAAAGCAATGATCCCTATGGGTCCAGAAAAGGGTCGAAAGACCCGGCGAAGTGCGGGATTTGCCAGTCCGTTTATCACCGGAAAAGATGGTACACCAAAGAGGATCGGCTGGACCTCGACGTTTCGGAAAAAACGATGACCATAACCGTCTGCCCGACCTGCAGAAAGACCCGTGAAAATTATCCCCAGGGGGTGGTCACCCTGCGGGGAGAGTTTCTGGCGGAAAACAAAGACGAGATCCTTCACCTCATCCGAAACGAAGAGGAGAGGACCAAAAGGATCAATCCCGTTGCCAGGATCATTTCCGTCAAGGATACGGACGATGGCATTGAAATTCAGACGACGAGCGAGCGGTTTGCCGAGAGGCTGGGTAAAGAGGTCAAAAAGGCTTTTAAAGGCGAGCTCCATTTCCATTGGTCCAAAGGAGATAAGTTGGTCAGAGTCGAGTGGGTTCGATAAAAATCAGCAGGGCAGTCTTCGTGTGAGGTTGATGGACGTGCTCACGATCTCCCGATGATTGCCTGAAAAGGGGAGGGTTTAATGAAAGTGCGCCTGATTTCATTATTCGCGGCTTTACTTTTAGTCAGCTTTTTTATATTTTTGAACTGTTCAGAATCGAGGGCCGAGGGTTTAAAGGGTAAATGGGGGTTGGGTCTGCGTCTGGGCCCCTCTTTTCTGGCCGAAGAGAACTCGGATAGCACCAGAGGGGATCCGGGCCCGATGATTAACGGAACCCTCTTTTATGGTCTCACGGAGCGTGTTGTCGCAGGAGTCGATCTGGAATGGGAAAGGCATGCGGTCATAGATAATTTGTCGGGGTTTAATTATGGAGACGCGTCAACCGTTTCGATCATGCCGAGGGTGGAATATCACTTCCAGGGAGGGCGTGCATTTTCTCCCTATCTTTTGTTCGGCGCCGGGATTAATCTGAATTCTTTTAATCCGGGGAGTGATCTTCAGGCTTCGTGCGCGGGTTGCAAGTTGGAACCTGAAAACATACTGGCATTAAAGGGGGGCGCCGGATTCGATTACCGGATCACCCCCAACCTTGCTTTCAATACGGAGATTGCTTTGAAAATGAACGACGGCTCAGCGAATATTTCCGGGACTTTTGGAAGTTTCACTTCCGGTAGTACTACCGATTTCCGTCTCTGTTCGGTTTCATATTTGTTCGGAATCCGGTATTTCTACTAAGGGTTCGGTCTCCATTCCGCGAACCTGTTCAGGGGCCTTTAAAATCGAGCCGTCCAATGGTGGGAAAAATCGTTTTAACCTGTACCGGCCCCTGGATTTTTGCCTGACAGGCCAGCCGGACATCCCCGGAAAAAGAGAGATGGCCCCGTAACGAAATCCGCTCGAAAGTCTCCATCTTCGAAAGGTTTCCGGAACCTTCCACAACTTCCACTCTGCAGGTACTGCAAAGACCTTTCCCGCCGCAAAGATGCATATGTTTAATCTTCGCCTTCATCGATGCCGCCAGAATAGAGCTTCCAGGCTTGACCTCCACCTCTTGACCGTTGATGCGAATAGAAATGTTCTGATCCATCATGAATACCCCCATTTTTAAAATGACATTATCATACCCGGTTATTTAAGGATAGGGGGAGGATTAGGCCTTAAAAATAATGTTAGAATAGAAACAGACTATGGAAGATTCTCATTCTGCTCCTGAAGCATTCCCGCTCCGCAACCGCAGTTTTCTTAAACTGATGGCTTTCCGCGTGCAAATCGTTCTG
>DATNMI010000548.1:0-1580 GCA_035602375.1 Nitrospiria bacterium
TGGAAGGGAGTCACTTTCTGGTGGATGAGTCGCTCCTGACCGGAGAATCGGTTCCCGTATTAAAAGCGCCGACGTCCGGAGAGCCTCTTGAATGGAAGCGGCCCGGAGGAGAGGGGACATCTTGTCTTTATTCCGGGTCTCTGGTGGTGAAAGGGCATGGTGTTGCCAGAGTGATGGCAACAGGGGCCAGAACAGAATTAGGAAAGATCGGAAAGAGCCTCTTCGACCAGCCGGTGGAAGAGACCCCGCTTCAACGTGAAATCCGAAACTTAATCAAGTTTATTGCCATCGGGGTGTTTCTGATCTGCGCTGTTGTGGTTGTGATTTATGCCCTCATCCAGCGCAACTGGTATGACGGCATTCTTGCCGGGATCACGCTGGCCATGGCGATCCTGCCGGAAGAATTTCCGGTGGCGTTGACGATCTTCCTCGCGATGGGGGCCTGGCGGATTTCCCGCGAGAACGTGTTAACCCGGCGGCCATCGGCGATAGAGGCGCTCGGGTCAGCTTCCGTTCTCTGCGTCGACAAGACGGGGACACTGACCCAGAATAAGATGGAGATCCAGGCGCTCTATTCGGGGGGAGAAACGGCGGAGCTTCATTCCGGAAAAGCAACCGCGCTTCCTGACAATTTTCACACCCTGATTGAATATGGCATTCTCTCGAGCAAAAGCGACCCTTTCGATCCGATGGAAAAGGCCTTCCAGGAATTGGGCGCGCATGGATTAAAAAATACCGAACATCTCCATGGCGACTGGATTCTGGAGCACGAATATTCCCTCGGAACAGAGCTGTTGGCCATGTCTCATGTCTGGCGGTCTCCCGATGGCGGATCGTTCGTGGTCGCTTCCAAGGGGGCGCCGGAAGCCATGATTGATCTTTGCCATGTCAACGAATCGGACCGGTTGATTCTCGAAAAGGAAATTTCCCGGATGGCGCAAGAGGGGCTTCGGGTTCTCGGCGTAGCCAGGGCCCTCTATAGCGGTCCGGTGTTTCCACCCCTTCAGCACGATTTTGATTTTGAATTCATTGGGCTGGTCGGTCTGGCCGATCCGATCCGACCGGGAGTCCGCGATGCGATCCGGGAATGCCGGGAAGCCGGAATCCGGGTCGTAATGATCACCGGAGATTACCCGGAAACAGCCCGGGCCATTGCGCGGCAGGCGGGGCTTTCACAAACAGCAGAGATCCTCACTGGCTCCGATCTTGACCAGATGCCGGAGTCTGCTCTGAAGGAGAGAATAAAATCAGCCGACATTTTCGCGCGGATCCGGCCGGAACAGAAACTGAACCTCGTTCATCTGTTAAAATCAATCGGGCTGGTCGTCGCCATGACCGGAGACGGGGTAAACGACGCTCCGGCACTGAAAGGGGCCGATATCGGGGTGGCGATGGGGATGCGGGGGACCGACGTTGCCCGGGAGGCCGCGTCGCTGGTGCTCTTGGACGATAATTTCAACTCGATTGTTCATGCGGTCAGGTTGGGGCGCCGGATCTTTGATAATCTTAAAAAAGCGATGTCCTATCTTGTGGCGGTCCATATTCCGATCGCAGGAATGTCCCTGGCGCCGCTCATCCTT
>DATNMI010000549.1:0-3403 GCA_035602375.1 Nitrospiria bacterium
GAGAAGTCGGAGGTTGCCGAAATGGAGGTTCTCTTTCCGAAAAAGAGCCGGAGTCCCAGTTTTTTTCCTTCGGCCTGGCTGATCTGCTCAAGCTTTCCCAACCGGACCCGAACATCGAAAGAACGGCTTTCTACCATCACGAGGTCGGCTTCCGTGGCCCCCTTCTTCCTCGCCTTTTTTAATAACTCCTCCCCAGTGGATGGATCGATCATATGGAAGACCCTCCCACGGTCAGTCCGTCAATCCGGATCGTTGGAAGACCGACCCCTACCGGAACGGACTGCCCATCTTTTCCGCAGGTGCCGACCCCTGAATCGAGTTCAAGATCATCTGCGACCATCGAAACGCGGGTCAAAACATCGGGACCGTTCCCGATCAGGGTTGCCCCTTTTACCGGACGACCCACTTTGCCGTTTTCGATCAGATAAGCCTCGCTTGTTGAAAAAACAAATTTTCCATTGGTGATATCGACCTGCCCGCCTCCGAAACTGACCGCATAGAGTCCCCTTTTCACACTGGAAATGATCTCCTCTTTTTTATGCGGACCGGGAAGCATATAGGTATTGGTCATTCTCGGCATCGGAATATGGGCAAAGCTCTCCCGCCGGCCGTTTCCGGTAGGCGCCATTTTCATTAAGCGGGCATTTAATTTGTCCTGAAGATACCCTTTGAGCACACCCTTTTCGATCAGAACGGTCCTTTGCGTTTCAGTCCCCTCGTCATCAATATTCAGGGATCCTCTTCTTCCCTTGATGGTTCCATCATCTACGATGGTGCAGAGGGGCGATGCGACCTTCTGGCCAATCCGGTCTGAAAAAGCAGAGGTTTTCTTCCTGTTAAAGTCCCCTTCAAGTCCATGGCCTATGGCTTCATGGAGAAGAATCCCGGGCCAACCGGGTCCCAGGACGACATCCATCGTTCCCGCCGGGGAAGGCTCCGCCCCAAGATTGACAATGGCCTGCCTGGCGGCCTCCCGAGCATAGACTTCAAAGAGGTTCCCGTCTGTAAATTTTGAAAAACCCTCCCGTCCTCCGCCGCCGAAAGTGCCGACCTGACGTTCAGTCCCGTCTTCGGCAATACAGGTAATATTCAGGCGGGTGAGGGGCTGAATGTCTTCCACCTCGTTCCCATCCGAGGTCAGGATATAAATAATCTTATGTTCGCTTGAAAATGAAACCATCACCTTTTTAATCCGGGAATCATACGCTCTCGCGATCCGGTCCATTTTCTGCAGAAGCGTGACTCTCTCTCCAAAGGAAATCTCGCTCACCGGAGATGAAAGCGGATAGAGGTCCTTGATCCTGGAACGTGATATCCCGACGGGAACCCGGCCGGCAGAGACGCCAGATTCGGTAATCCATTTCGCGGTTCCGGCGGCCGATTCAATCTGCCGCAGGGAAATTTCATCAGAATAGGCAAAACCGGTCTTTTCTTCAGAGTTGGCCCGGACGCCGACGCCCTGGCTGATATTTCTGTTCCCCTTCTTGACGATTCCCTCTTCGAGAGAGATGGCGTCATTAATCCGGTATTCGCAATAAAGGTCCATATAGTCGACCCGATTGCCCAATGCGCGGCCCATGGTTTCCGCCAGTTTTCCGGTCTCCAGGCCGTAGCGATCCACAAAAAATTTGGCTGGTTTAATGCTCCCCTTTGACATATAATTCCTCCGTGATTTGCATATAAACTTTATCTTGAGCGGCTCTCTACGTCAAGAAATAATCCACTTTGTGAAAAAGGAATCAAGCCATGTCCGATGAACGCGAAGATCCGGTTAAGGCCGGATTAGAAAAATTTCTGGCGGCCTTCCCAAGAGGGCCGGTTAAAAGCGAAATCGTTCCAATTTCAAAGGCCATTCATAGAGTGCTTTCAAAAGAAATCCGTTCTCCTGTCGACTCCCCCCCCTATTCCCGATCGATCATCGAAGGATATGCCGTCAACGCGCAGGATACCCTCTCTGCCTCTCAGGATCGGCCTGTCATCCTGAATCGGATCGGAGAAATCCGGCCAGGGGCAACCCGGATGAAAGGTATCGCGTCCGGGACCGCCTTCCAGGTTGCCACGGGGAGCCTTATTCCATCCAGCGCTTGTGGAATCATCCGGTTTTTTGATTGCGAACTAAAGGAGGAAAGACTTTCGGTGAAAAAGGCGGTCCAGCCGGGTGAAAATATAGAACTCCAGGGCTGTGATCTGAAAAAAGGCGCGGCGCTTCTCCCCAAGGGGAAGCTTCTTACTCCGGCCGACATTGGACTTCTGGCATCCGTTGGAATCTCGAAAGTTCCGGTTTCGATCAGACCCAAAGTCGCCATTTACTCCTCCGGTAATGAAGTCATTCCTCTTTCGAGAAAAATGACGCCCGGCAATATTTGGGACTCTAACGCCTATTCTCTTGCCGCAGCGGTGGCGGAGTCCGGAGGCATCCCTCATTTCAAGGGAATTATCAAAGATGATTTCAATCTCTTTAAAAAAGAACTCAAAAAGGGATTAAAAACGGCGGATATGATTCTGATTTCCGGAGGAACTGCGGTGGAAGGAAGAGATTTTGTGGCTGACCTTATTCAATCTCTCGGAAAACCGGGAACGATCAACAACGGCCTTCCAATGCGGTCAGGCAAGCCGATGGTCCATGGCGCGGTCGGAAAAAAACCGGTTGTCTGCGTCGCCGGGCACCCCCCGGAAGCCTTGAGAGGATTTACGCTCTTTGGAAAACCGGCGTTAAATCAGCTAATGGGCCGTACCGACAGTTAGGGAAAACCGGATGATTCTTTCCGTGACCTCCTGGAGAAGCGGGTTGTCCGGCCCGGTCAATACATGGGGAACCCTGTCGTTTCTCGAAAAAATCACTAACTCTCTCCCCCGTGACCTAACGCCATTATAAATAATATTTCCGCTCTCGGGAGATGCCCGGTTGTCCCATTCCGATTGCATGATCAGGATCGGCTGGATAATCCTTGCCAGGTCTGCGGTTACGCTCCGGGCCAGAGCCTCCATCTCTTTTAATGCCGGAATGGAATGCTCCGGATAATAAATCCCTTTTTTGGGGCGGGAAACCGGACGGTAGAGCCTGTTTCCAAAAAGACCTGCCAGCGCGATCGCCCATCGCACTGAACGTCGCAATATCATCGGCGCTGACATTACAATGATTCCATCACCTTGACCATTTTCTGCCGCTCTCAGCGTGACAAGAGCGCCCAGAGAAAGGCCCGCAATGACAATCTTTCCGGAAAACTGCTTCAGGCAGGAAATTCCTTCATTGAGCGATTTTATCCAGAGTGGAGGTTTCACTATGTCAAGATCGGAAACGCGGGTGCCATGCCCTTCTAGGCGGATACCTAAGACGGTCAAGCCCCTGGCATGAGCGCTCTTCCCGACTTCAAAAACCTCCAGAGGTGATGCGGAAAGGCCA